>NZ_JANQDG010000127.1:0-11587 GCF_029891665.1 Anabaenopsis sp. FSS-46
CCAGCCATTTGCAAAAAAGATTGCGCTAATTTTCCTAACTCATCTCGGCGAGATAATATGCTGTTTAACTTCAAATCTGCTTGATAATTTTCCCTCTGGACTAAATGTTTAGCAGCTTGATTTAAATCTAAAATCGGTTGGCTCACCCAATATGACAAACTAATACCGAAAGTGATGGCTAATAATAATGTGATGGTTCCTAACCCTAAACTGCGGTATGTATTAGCTTGAATATCTGCGAGAAATTCAGATCCTGGTAATACCACTACAATTAACCAATCTAACCCATATTCATCGTCATAAGGAAAAATGTGTGCAAAATGTAGTTGATTATTTTCATCCACAAACTTAAAATTAGTCGGTTCACGCACTTCTAAATTATTCCAGCGTTTGCGTAATTCTTTAGCTGTGACTGCAATGATTTTATTACTACTATTCTCAGCTTTTAACCGCACTAGTTCTACACCATTAAGGTTTTTCACAAAAGGGCGTTCTGCTGTGGATGTAGCTACCACATCCCCAGAACGTTCAATAATAAATGACTGTCCCGAGGCTGAGAAATGCAGCTTTTGTAAAAACAAGCTAATATCATCAAGGACTAAATCACAACCTACAACGCCGATAAGTTCACCATTGCGGTATACTGGAGCCACGGCAGAAATACTAGCTGTATCAATGTAAAAAAATGGGTACACTGGTGACCAGGTTTGTTGACCTTTAGCTTGAGCAGTTTTGTACCAAGGACGTGTGACTGGTGTATATGGTTTGGTTTGCTCCGGGATAATTGTGGTAAATTTTCCCTGTTCATTCAGGATGTAATAATGTCGTTCTCCGATATGAGATGGATGTACACCCCCGCCTAACCAAGAATTTTTTGGTGCTACCAGTCCCACTCTATCTTGAGCGGAAAAAATATGTATACCATTACTCCCACCAAAATAAATATTAGTTGGCAGTTTGTAGAGTTTGAGTTGTTGGAAGAAATGCAATCTTAACTCTTCCCAATTTTCTGGGTTGATTTGTCCTTGCTCTATCCCATAGCGATTCATAGCCACTAATCTTTGTGGTGTTCCCAGATATGCAGTCAAGCGATCGCTAATTTGGCGTATTCTGGATGATATTATTGGGATTAGCAATTTATTCACCGCTCTTTCCCCAGTTTCATAAGAAAGATAAGTGACCGTGCCAACACTCAGCAGAATGATAGCCATATAAGGTACAATAAATAACGTCTTTAGAGGAATTCTGCCGAGAAATTTCAGCATCAACTGGGAGTATATAGGCAATAGTTTCATTATTTTTGGTAACTGGGATAATGAGTGAAAATGGGTAAGAATGAAGATTTTATTAATAGATGATGATACTTATTTCAGTAAATTACTCACAAATATTCTTATTTCCTACCGCTATGTAGTCGATGTGGCTACAAATGGTCACATTGGTCTAGAAATGGTAAATCAGTTCAATTATGACTTAATTTTGCTAGATGTACTCATGCCAAAATTAGATGGTTTGAGTGTGTGTCGTCAACTACGTCAGCACGGTTGTCAAGTCCCCATCTTAATGCTCACCGCCAAGGGCGCAGAGGAAGATGTGATTAGAGGTTTAGATGCTGGAGCGGATGATTATGTAGTCAAATCCTGTGAGACTCCTCAATTATTGGCGCGAATACGAGCTTTATCCCGTCGAGTACACGAATCAAGTTTAGTGACTTTGGAATGGGGTAACTTATCCCTTAATCCCCAGTTGCTAAAAGTGCAGTATGGAGAGGAATTAATTCAACTCACTCCCAAGGAATTTGGGTTATTAGAATTATTTTTACGCTCCCCCCACAGGATTTTGACCCGTAGAGATATAATTGACAAATTATGGTTAGCAGATGAGTTCCCTACAGATAATGCGGTCACCAATTTAATCAAAGACTTACGACGTAAACTCAAAGCCGCAGGAATCAAAGAAGAAGTGATTGAAACTATTTACGGTTTGGGATATCGTCTTAAAGCTAGAAAAGAAGGGCAATCTGAGTCTCCAGTGGCAACAGTTGACGATATAGCCGAGGGAATCGCGCTTATTGAAGAAATTAAAGCAGAATTTCAAGCTTCCTTACCTGAAAAAATAGCAGAACTCAACACAGCAATCAATCAACTCCAATTAAAAACCAACAACTCGCAACAGCAACAACATATCCTGACCATAGTTCATCGTTTAGCTGGTAATTTGGGTACTTTTGGGTATCCCCAAGGCTCAGAAATAGCACGGGAAATAGAAGCCCTTCTCACACAAGAACATCTGAGCAATGCACATATTACCGAACTCAGTTTTTTATTGGAAGCATTATCACAAGGATTTAGCCCACCAGGAACAACACTACCGCTGAATGATTCCAACATCACAGAGCATATACCTACTCTCATACCTCCCGATGATTTTAGTCATACTTTAAAGCAAGAATGGCAACGGCTGCGTACACAATATATCCCTCTTGGCTTAATTTTTTGCGCCATTGATGATTTTGAGAAACAACAGCAGAAAATTTACCTTTTACAGCTTGGGCAAACTTTACAAAAGTACCTTACTCCTCCTAGTTTTATCACTTACTACACTGGAGGAAAATTTGGTATTCTTCTACCCAGTATGCCGTCAGATAGTAGCTTGCGTCTTGCCCAACACTTATACCAAGCTATCCTCAGCTTACAAAAATTTACGATCAGTTTAGGTATTACTGGCACTATCCCCAGTTCTACCGCCACTCCTGAAGAATTATTAACAACAGTTGACCAAGCCCTGACATCTGCTCAAACCAGAGGCGGTAATACATTGTGCTTTTATCTCTCCGGTTGAAATCCTCTATCCTTAGATAGTGATTATTTTTCTCTTATAAGTTCCTTATAACTAAATGATATCTTATCTAGACATATCCTTCTAAAGTTACTTGACAAGTCAATTGACTTGTAAGGCTAAGGATATGTCTAACTGATTTTGTAACCTTTTTGCCAAGCAACTATGATTATCAAAACCAATCGTAATCAGCACTATTCTGACTGTGGCATTGAACAAAAAAATTATGAGGGACGTTTCGGACTACATAGCTTAAAACTAGTACTGAAATATATTGATCTCTACCTTGAGCAAGACCTTAAATTAACTGAACTAGCGCAGCAAATCAATTTCAGCAGGTCGTATCTATGTTATCGCTTCAAGCAAACCACGGGAATTTCACTCCATCAATACATTATTCGGCAGAGGGTATACCGAGCTAAAGGCTTGTTAGAGTCCTCTAGTATGTCCCTGAGCGAGATTGCTCTGTGCTGCGGATTTTACAACCATAGTCATCTGACTCGAGCCTTCAAGCGATTATTAGGAGTCTCACCCAGCGCATTTCGGGTACGTATGACAAACACTATGCCAGCCCCCGAGGGAGACTGGTCTTATACTGTGGATAGTAGGACCATAGGCTTCTGAAGCCCACCTTCAAGGGAGTACTGGGAGTCCCGCCAAAGTACCTTTGGGTGAAATTAAAAACTAAGGATAAAGACCCCTATCAGCCAGCGCCTGTGCAACTCTACCAACACCCAAAGTGTAAGCTGCTAATCGTAGAGGAATTTGTCTGCTCTTTGACTGCTGTATTACTTGGTGATAAGCTGCCAGCATTAACTGTTCCATTTCATGGTTTACACGCTCCTCATCCCAAAACACATAAGAAAGACCCTGCACCCACTCTAAATAACTGACAACAACACCGCCAGCATTGGTCAGGATGTCCGGTAGCACAGTCACACCACGCTCCTCTAGGGACTGATTCGCTGCTAAAGTCACTGGTCCATTAGCTGCTTCGGCGACAATTTCCGCCTGCACCTCGTTGACATTTTCCCTAGTAATTTGATTTTCCAAAGCTGCTGGAATCAAGACATCGCAAGGCAAACTGAGTAAATCTGCATTGCTAATTGGTACTGCTTGGGGAAAACCCACAACACTCTTGTGATTTTTCGCCGTATAAGCTTTCAATGCCGTAATATCAAGCCCGTCGGTCGCCAAAATACCCCCAGCCCCTGTGGAGACAGCGATGATTTTAGCCCCCAACTCATGTAATAATTCCGCTGCTGCACCCCCCACATTACCAAAACCCTGAATTACTACTCGCGCTCCTGTCAGGGGTTTACCTCGTTCCGCTAATGCCTCACGGACAATAATCATTACACCTCTGCCCGTTGCCTTTTCTCGCCCTAAAGAACCACCAATAGAAAGGGGCTTACCAGTGACGACTCCAGGGACGGCATGACCCACATTTACAGAATAAGTATCCATCATCCAAGCCATCTCACGGGCAGAAGTACCCATGTCTGGGGCGGGTATATCTACTGAAGGTCCAATGTCTTTAATTAACTCACTGATATAGCGGCGACTGATTCTTTCTAATTCTCCCACACTATAACCTTGAGGATTTATGGCTATACCTCCCTTGGCACCGCCATAAGGTATGCCCAATAACGCACACTTCCAAGTCATGAGCATAGCTAAGGCTGATACTTCCCCTAATGTCACAGCCGGATGGTAACGAATTCCTCCCTTATAGGGGCCGAGAATATCAGAGTGCTGCACCCGATGTCCAGTTAGCACTTGAATTTGACCATTATCTAGCTTCACGGGGATAGAAACTGTCACCACTTTACGGGGATGGCTGAGGATTGCCAATACTCCTTGATTTAGGTTTAATTCTTTACCTGCAGCTTCTAAGTAACTACAGGCCTGGTCTAATGGGCAAATGTGCCCCGGAGTCTCAGGTTCTATGGGCAAGGGAGATTTTGAAACCATAACATCTTCTCCTAGTCGCATTATCTTTGCGGACTGGATATATATATGAGTGATATCCCTAGCTTATCCTTTTTGTCTGAGAATGTTGGAATTTTCTGGTTTTTGTGACATTTTGCGGGAATGTTACCTCGATTTTCTCCCTTTTTTGGGGCTGCGATATCCTCAAAGGCTCAACGGAAGCGGTAAGGGATTTACCATGATGGTACTTTAGGGAGTGTCAAAATCAAGTCATCAACCTAGGTGGGTTGGAATCTTGAGAAAGGCCACAGAGCGGCTTTGGTTGTCCTTCCTCACCCCAACCTACTGGTATTATAAGTGTTTAAATGAAAACTTCATCTGTGAAGTTGCCATGTAGACCATAGGGAACGTGATGTTTAAGATGTAGTCTGGCAATGGCACCTTGATTAAAGTCACTGGCATCTAATATGACTAAATCCGAGCGGTGATGTGTGGCATCATAAACCAATACTAGCACCCAGCCATCATCTTCTTGTTTAGCATCCGTCCGGGGGACAAAAATCGGCTCCCCAGTAAAACCATGTGGTGCAGCACTCCACAATTGTCTGTCTCCTGAGTGCAAGTCAATTTTCAGCAATGCTTGCAAGGGCGCATTACCTGTCTCCCCGTGAGATGCACCTAAGTATAAATATTGATATTTTTTGCCGACAATTTGGGGATTTATACTAGGGAACTCACAACAACGGCTTTCCTTCATCTGTTGGCGCACTTTCCCAGTCTGAAGATTAACATGGAATCGCCACAGTTGACCCGGGGAAATTGCGGCAAAATTAACCTCTCTAAAATCGCTTTCCGGCTCGACTTCTGGGAATGATGCGTAGCAAATAGAATCAATGACAATTTCATCACCCGCCTCAAAAGCATTAGCGTGGTGGAAAACAAAGCCAGATTGAGTTTCTAAAGTTCTTACCTTTGTTTCTCCGGGGTGACGGGGAATCACTATAATCCTAGTTGGTTGATTTTGCTGAAATTTTATACACTCTCCAGCAGCACGTATTCCTAAAGCGAAGGGTATGGGGTTAAAGGTAACGGGATTTTGCCAGAAGATACAGTAGTTAGGAGTAATGACAAAATCATGAATGAAACAGAAACCGGGAATACTATGAGTTTGTTTTCTCACAACTTCACCGTCTGGGTTGAGTTCAAATATAGTAATGGTGGTGGATAGTCCCGGTTTAATCGAGAAATTTACCAGACAAGGTGCGCCACCATCTTGGTTACAACTGGGGTCAAAGCGGGGATGTGCGCCAAAGGCTTCACCGGATGATAAAACACCATGGAAATATTCTTTTCCTAAAGTTTCTAATGTATGGGGGTCAAGACAATGGGGTTCTGCTGCTTCCCACAGTGCCAAGAGTTTATCACCCCAATAAATTACATTGGTATTGGCAATATTTTTTATTTTGAAGTCGAAAATATTAGCTAACCAACCGCCGGGTTTTTGAGTACCAAAGACACCCCGATAAAGGATTCTACCCGCTTGCTGTTCTGCTAAATAGCCTTCAGTACGAACAAAGCGGTTACGGAAATGGGCGCGACCATTGACAAAGCTGATCCGGCTAATCATCCCATCGCCATCAAAGGGGTGATGTATTGGTTGTCCATTGATATCTAGCAAGCCGGGGCCATTTCTAAACAATGTACCTTGTAATTCTGGGGGAATTTGCCCTTCAATATCATCAATCCAGTAGTCAAATTCTTGGGTAAGGGATTTATATCCTCCCTGCCAATCTGCAAGGGTATAAGATTCTTCTGGATTTGGGGTGTCTTCAATTTTTAAGGTCTGCATCTGCTGATATTATGGTCTTTTGGATTCCATGCTTTGTGAGTCTGATTCCCTCAGGATTAATTCGGGCATCAAGTGAGATATTTCTGCTGTTTGCCCTTGTGGATCCTCTGCCGGTAACCAATGAATGAATGGCAGTGGTAATAGTGTACTGAGGTTAGTAATAATTACTAATAGCCACATTAGTTCAAAGTTGGTTTCGCTGATGCCCAGCCAATGCATGATGATGGCTCCAAGTTCATAGGAAACCATTGCGGCTAAGTTGGAAACGGACATCAGTAAGGCAAATAATGTCGCTTCTACTCCTGGGGGACATAATCTGGCTGCAAGTACCAAAACGGGCATATAGGCAATTTGTCCAATGACGGTCAGAATCAGGCTATCACCCAAACTAAACCAGTGGTCATCTATACCTAAAGCTCTGTTAGTATGGGTGACCAGCAGCAGCATTGTCATTCCCAAGGCTGATGATAGGACTGTACTCCAAGTGAAAATGGCGCGAAATGAAATATTTTTGAGGAAGCGTTGAAACATCCACACTCCTATCAAAGAAGCCCCACTGGTTACCAGTCTTACCCGTCCTAGAAATTCTGGTTGAAAGTGTAGTTCATTGGTGCTGAAGAAGAAGAAGGCAGAATCGGCTGTTGGGGTGGCTAGCCAGACAAATACAAAGGCTGTGGGTAGCCAAATGGATTTTTGGGTAATTGCTTGGCGTAGTTGCTTGAGTTGATACTTGATGCTTAAAGGGTTCTGGCTATTATTGCTATGTGGGGCATTTTTACTAATGGGGGTTTCAGCAATTAACCAAGCTACTGCGGAAACTATCAGAGGAAATGAGGCGGTAACCCAAAATACAGTGCGCGTGGTGAAGTGTTCGAGCAGTATTCCGCTCAAGTAAGCAGTGAGTAAACCTCCCAATGCGGAAGCACCCCAGGAGAGTGATTGTAGTGAACCTGCTGCTGCTTGGGATTCTCCCCTGGCTCTTTCTACTACTAATGAGTCAACTATGACATCGCTGACCGCAACAGATAGAGAACCCAGGGCGATCGCTAGGGTAGCGGCCCAACTAGTATGAACTATGGTCGCCAAACTTATCCAAGATATTGCTCCTAATATCCCAGATAGCACTAAATAAGGCCGGCGGCGGTAGCCGAATATGGGTAAGCCATCAGAAATAAAGCCGAATACCGGTTTAATTATCCACGGTAAGGCGACTATTCCCAATAGAGCCGACACTTGAGCCGGACTCAGCAGCAATTCATCCTTGAGGAAAAAACTTACTGCTAGACGGGCCAAGCCTAAAATTCCTTGCACGAAGTAGACGCTAAGAATGGCAATTAACTCGGCGCTGGGTTCATGACCGAAGAAAATTTTACTTTTCACTGAGTCTTTAACCTGAGACAAGCCAGGGGAGTCAATCAGCATTTGATAAATATTTTTTAAGTTTTATCTACTTTTCTATCATATCGATTTCTCAGAATCTAGTTTTAGCTAAATATTACTCAAGGCCATGACCGCATTTTGACCACCAAAGCCAAAGCTCAAACATAATACCTTCCGCACTTGGGTTTCACGGGCCGCCATGACCAAATTTAAATCAAATGCTGGTGTTTGTAATCCTACACAGGGTGGTATGATTCCCCTGTGCATAGCTAAGAGGGAAAATGCCACACCTAAGGCCCCAGATGCTCCTAATGTATGACCTGTGGCACCTTTGGTGGAACTTACCGCTACTTTCTGGGGAAACAAATTTTGGATGATTTGACTCTCTACTTTGTCATTCAGGACTGTGGCAGTGCCGTGAGCATGAATGTAATCTATATTTTCCGGTGTTAGGGAACTCCGTTTTAAACATTGGTGAATCGCGGCGATCGCACTTTTGCCTGTAGGTTCTGGTTTATTAGCATGATAAGCATCTGTTGTCAAGCCAAAGCCAAGAATCTTACCATAAATTTTAGCTTGACGCTGCTGTGCTAATTCTGGGGATTCCAAGACCAACACCGCCGCCCCTTCAGCTAATACCAACCCTTCCCGGTGCAAATCAAAGGGATAAGCCCCGGTTTTCGCCAAAGCCCCCATTTGCTGAAACCCTGACAATGTTAGGGGCGTAATTGGGGCTTCTACAGCACCGGCCAGAGCGCGTTGACATTGGCCGGTTTGAATCAGTAAAGCGGCTTGAGCGATCGCCCAAATACCAGTAGCACAAGCTGCCATGGGTGCTAAAACTATACCAGATGCACCGATTTGGCGAGCGGATGCTATGGCGTTGGTATGAGGCAAAAAATCTAACCAATTTTCTATAACTGCTTTCCCTTTATTCTCCGGGGGATTATGTCCATATATTTGCCGCCCCAGCAACTCCCAAGTAACCTGATGACTGCGACTTGATCCAATAACCACAGCACAATCGGGTAGGGGTGAAACCAACCCAGCATCTTTTAATGCCGAGGCCACTACCAGCTGGGTTAAAGTTGTTAATTCCGTAGGTTGGTTAGCAATCAAACCTAGAGGACAGGCTGCTAGTTCTGAAAATGGTTGATACCATTGCAGACCAGATTTACCCGCGATTAACTTCTGCCAGCTATGCTCTAAGCTGGTTCCCAAGGAGGAAACTAAACCAATACCAGTGATGACAACCATTGTGGAATTAGGAATGGGAGAGGGGGAATTGGGAATTTTTTTCCTTACTCCCCTACTCTGGAGTTAATCGGGTGTTTTCAGGTTTTCTGCACCTTGAGTCACTTTAGCCGATTCAATGCGATCGCCTTGCTGAATGTTGTTCACCACATCAAAGCCGTCGGTGACATTACCGAACACAGCATAGTTACCATCGAGGAAACGTAGATCTTGTAGAGCAAAGTAAAACTGCGAGGAAGCTGAATCTGGCATTTGCGATCGCGCCATTGCTACCGCACCCATTTTATGCTGTAACACAGGTGGTCGCCGGGTAGTTTGACCGTAAATTATTGGTTGTTCTGCACCCATGGGCTTAATTTCTAAAGGTATGCGACGTTCACTCCCCGTTTCCGGGTCAATGTAACCACCCGTCCCCAATCTATTTGCGGGAAATTTGGGGTCTTTACCTTGGGGATCACCCCCTTGAACTACAAAAGGTTCGGGATCGCGCACCACTCGATGAAAAACTAACCCATCGTATACACCTTTTTGGACTAAATCAACGAAGTTGCCAGCTGTAATTGGGGCGTTGGTGCCGTCTACCTCGATAGTAATGGGTGAACCGTTAACGGTCATCACCACAGTAGCTTTACCTTCGAGGCGTGGTAAATTTTTCATTCCCGGAATATTCTCACTTATGATTTCAGATACAGTGCTTGTTGTGTTGCCCGTGTTTGTCTCAGTTCCTGCTGAGTTAGAAGTAACATCCTGTGTGGAACATCCTCCCAAAGTCAAAGCACCGACTATCAAAAACGCAACTAGAAAATTTGAGACTTTTAACTGCATAGTCAGTTACTGATTTAACCTGAGTATGTTATCTGCTTGAGTAATTTTTGAGATTTGGTACAAGTTGCAATCCTTCCCCTTCCTTAGAGTCCTTCCAGCGGTACTCTCAAAAATCGCGCTAATTCCGCGCCTGTAGTTTCTAACTCCGCTAAAGATAATGGTTGGCCTACCCGTGTTAAAGGAATGTCTCGCCGACCCTTAACACGTAGGTAGAGGGCACGACGGGGATTCAGACCTTCTTTGATATCGATGCGCACAGACTGCACGTCTTGAGTATAGGTGTCAATTTCAATGCGACGATTTTTACCGGGAAATCCCCAACGAAAGATTTTTATCTTGCCAGTGTCCTGATTAAAATCGTTGTAACCGCCTCCGACATCCCATAAAATCATGAGCCAGAGGTATAAGGCTAACAGTAAGCCGGCAGTACCATATAAGCCCATGACTAGTCCTTGGGGTACAAATATCAGTTGAGTTGGGTCGGTAACTAGGAGTAAATTTACTTTAAAGTAACTAGATATCCCCGCCAACAAGAAGCCTGTGGCGCCCATGGTCACGATGGTTGCCCACCAGTAATTGCTAAACCGACGAGAACCCAGAACACTTTGATGCAGGATACTGGAAGGTTTGCGATCGCCGTTAGGCGAATCACCTTTGTTAATTGTTGTTGATGCCGTCATTGAACTAACTTTGGCCTGTGAGTTCTTCCCGATCCAAGTCTGCCATTTCAGGAGCTTTTCTTGCAAGTTGCAGGAGTGAGACTTTTAAGATTTATGAGAAAACTTGTGTCAAATTATTAAAATTCTGATATTGATCAGAAGTAATAGGTTTGTACTGAACAAACCCCCACCGCTGGGCAGGGATAGAGACGGGGCCATTGGCCTCATCTGTGGTCATTCATGAGGTTACTGTCTGTGTATTCGTGTAGTAAAATCTAGTCATGTTGAGAATTAACTACACCAATTTTTCTGTGCCGAGGTAGCCTCTACATTCATGTAGGGGGAAAGCCGAAATCCCTTCAGGGACTAAGCAGGAAAGCCAAGAGGTGATTCTGGGCATAGCCAGTCCTCTATAGGGTGGCAAGAATGTCAATAAAGTCAATTGGGCAAAAACCCAAACTAATGTGATAAGTTAAGAATCATTAAGTGACCAGAAGCTAATAAATCATTAGCCAATGGTGCGTGTAATGACATAATTCTGAGAAGCTCCCTGATTAAGAGGGCAAGATCTCAGATTCTCAGATGCTTTCGGGCTGCTGAGATTGTCAAAAAAACGTTAATTCCTCGTTGAAGTCGCACAAAGTCGGCACAATAGCCGACAGCGTTGCTTCAAAAACGGTGCAATTTTAGTAAAATAGGATTTTAGTTCAATGACCATCGCAGTTGGACGTGCCCCCAGTACAAGAGGGTGGTTTGACGCCTTAGACGACTGGTTAAAGCGCGATCGCTTCGTATTCGTAGGCTGGTCAGGGATATTATTATTCCCCTGCGCTTACCTAGCACTAGGCGG
>NZ_JANQDG010000128.1:0-4100 GCF_029891665.1 Anabaenopsis sp. FSS-46
AACTGCACCAGAGATGATGTTGTTTCCGTAAATTAAGGAGCCAGCTACTGGTTCGCGGATTCCATCGATGTCTACAGGAGGAGCAGCGATGAAGGCGATAATAAAGCAGGTGGTAGCAGCTAGGAGGGTGGGGATCATGAGTACGCCGAACCAACCGATGTAAATGCGGTTTTCGGTGCTGGTGATCCATTCGCAGAAGCGATCCCATACGTTGGCGCTTTGGCGCTGTTGTAAGGTTGTGGTCATTTGTTTATGATTGCGGTTATGTATGTATGAATGAGACAGGTTTGTTTTCTGTCTATGACACTACTTTACAATTGTTTACAAATGTTTGGCAAGGGGTATTTTTTTAATAAAAATTATGCTTGATGTAAGTTTTACTTATCATTAGCTCAATTCTGGAGGAGTTTCTCAAAGAGGCGATCGCTTGGTGGGGAACTAAAAGCCAAGTTAATAGGGAGAGCCTGGCGCATTAAGCGTAATCACCTGGATGAATATATTGAAGAACTTTTTTGAATCTCGCCAAATAGGGACAAGTAGAAACTCGCCAATAGCATAGAGTCAGTAAAACAGTGGCGGGGTTTGACGATATTCTCTAGCGAGTGGGTGACAGCCATATATAGAAACCGCCTGTAATGACTTTTACAGACAGTTTCCATTAATTCCACTTCCGGTGAGGGAAGCGGTCAAAAAAGGTAACACAAATGTTCTTCAACACTTTTAGTCGTTTCCATTAATTCCACTTCCGGTGAGGGAAGCGGTCTTATATTTATAACAATGGAAGAGTCTAGATTAGACCGTTTCCATTAATTCCACTTCCGGTGAGGGAAGCGGTCTTCCTGAATTAATGCTACAGGAGTTTAAGCCTCTACTCTCCTTGGCGCAAGTCAGGGTGAGCAAGTTTTGATTGTGAATGTAGAATCTCCCTGGGTTTAGCACTAAGACTGTCAATACCTCATAGATAAATAATGGTTTTCATAGAAAAAAATTATAAATTGACTAATACAGCCAATTTTCGGGATAGATATAAGGTTTTGCTTATATGAGCTATATAATATTTTTTTAATAATTCCTGTCTTTGGATTAATTTTTTCCATCTAAAGGCGGTATGCTATTTGTAATCAAACAGTTGCTCCCCAGTTGCAACTGCAAAAATAAAACTGGGTAGATAGTTCTGTATGATTGTGTTTCAAGGTAACTAGGATTTATCCTGAACTAGAACCTTAATTCACAATTAATGTAAATTATCCAACATAATCACAAATCAGCAATATATTTTATAATTGCTGTTTTTTGTACTTAGAAAACAGTTAAGCACTGCTTGAGGAGCATTGACAAATGTATTTTGAGAAAAATGTTTTAATCACACTAAAATGCTAAGAGCCAATCTTTAGCTCAAGATTAATATATTCATCTGACCAACATAAATCTGCAAAAGCTGTTAATCAATGAGATTTATTTGTAATTTTAACAGCTTCAAGTTTTCGGCTTGTATCAGCAAAAAGCCAATACCAAATATTTTCGCATACAAATAAGCTGGGTATCTAAATTTTGAATTGGTACCCAAGATTATTAATGCCAAATTAACATGGTTGCATTATTGTTGGCCAAGTAAATTTATTGACAGATGAAGACAGGTATTGTGCTTAGATTTAATGGGTGAAGCGCCTCACTCCTACCTTACCTAAATCTTTAAAGTTCATTTAGTTCATCCACAAAAATGCTCCTCGTTAGAGGAGTTACAAGGAGGTATTCATGGATTTTTTGTCCTTATTTTTCACTGACTTTATTAAGCAGTTGCAGTCCCCAACACTCGCCTTTTTGATTGGTGGGATGATCATTGCCGCCCTTGGTAGCGAATTGGTAATTCCAGACGCGGTTTGTTCGATCATCGTCTTCATGCTGCTGACCAAAATCGGTCTGACTGGTGGAATTGCGATCCGCAACTCCAATCTGACCGAAGTATTGTTACCGGCATTGTTTTCTGTAATCACAGGGATTGTGATTGTATTCATCGCCCGCTTTACATTGGCCAAGCTGCCTAAGGTCAAAACAGTAGATGCGATCGCTACTGGTGGGTTGTTTGGTGCGGTGAGTGGCTCTACTATGGCTGCTGCTCTGACACTACTGGAAGAACAAAAAATCCCATTTGAAGCATGGGCTGGCGCACTCTATCCCTTCATGGACATCCCGGCGCTAGTAACTGCGATTGTGATAGCCAATATTTACATCAACAAGAAGAAGCGTAAAGAAGCATCCGACTCTGCCATGCAGGAGTCTTTCAGCAAACAGCCCGTTGCGGCTGGTGATTATCCCAGCACTCGGCAAGAGTATCTCAGCCAACAGAAAAATCCCGGTGATAATAAAGTCAAAATATGGCCAATCATCGAGGAAAGCCTCCGGGGTCCTGCCTTATCAGCAATGTTGTTAGGTCTCGCTCTTGGCCTGTTCGCCAGACCAGAAAGCGTCTATAAAAGCTTCTATGATCCTGCTTTTCGTGGCTTGCTCTCCATCTTGATGCTGGTAATGGGTATGGAGGCTTGGTCAAGGGTTGGCGAACTGCGTAAGGTAGCTCAATGGTACGTTGTGTATAGTGCGATTGCACCATTTATACATGGTTTAATCGCCTTCGGTTTAGGTATGATTGCCCACTACGCAACAGGATTTAGCATGGGCGGTGTCGTCGTCCTGGCTATTATCGCTGCCTCTAGTTCAGACATCTCAGGTCCTCCTACATTGCGAGCCGGTATTCCTTCCGCTAATCCATCAGCTTATATAGGCGCGTCCACAGCAGTCGGTACGCCAATTGCGATCGGCTTTTGTATCCCTTTCTTTATCGGTCTTGCCCAAGCAATAGGTGGCTAATCCCAGAAGGGTCTTTGTCTGTTGGCGCTCCCTTGACCCGGCAGACTAAGCAACTCAGTATATAATATCAATTTACGTAAGTAAGGAGGTAAGCAATATGTCCAAGCGTGCCAACAAGCTCGTCATCATCACGGAAAAGGTTCTGATGAAAAAGGTCGCCAAGATCATTGAAGAATGCGGAGCGACTGGTTATACAGTGGTGGATACTGGTGGTAAAGGTAGTCGCAACGTCCGCTCTACAGGTAAACCCAACACTGCTGACACTGATTCTAATGTGAAGTTCGAGGTACTCACCGAAACACGGGAGATGGCGGAGAATATCGCAGATAAGGTCGCAATTACATTTTTTACCGATTATGCGGGCATGATCTATATCTGTGAAGCAGAGGTACTGTACGGAAGACATTTCTGTGGACCAGACGGCTGTTGAGTCGAAATGAAACGACGCAGACCTAAAAGGCCGGGGCATAACCCCGGTTTTTTGATGGACGTTACTCAAAACTACTCTAAAATTTTTATATTCTTAAAAATCTATCTAAAGATAGATGACAAGATTACCTAAATAGTATTACCGAGATTGACTAAACAGTCAAGGTCGGTCTAATCGCGCTTTAGCTGAAACTCACTTTAGGCGCGGTTTTGCTTACTCTCTTGGCAAACAGTTACATTACCAAAACCAAAAGCGCCCATCCGGTAGGAAGGACGCTTTGATCAAGCAGAGACAGTATTATTTAAGTTTCTTAACCTGAATCTCTTAGCCGTTGATTGCAGGAGCAGTCAAAGCAACAGGAGCAACTTCACCAGCAGCCAAGTCTAAGGGGAAGTTGTGAGCGTTACGCTCGTGCATTACTTCCATACCCAGGTTAGCGCGGTTGATGACATCAGCCCAGGTAGCAATGACGCGACCTTGAGAGTCAATTACTGATTGGTTGAAGTTGAAACCGTTCAAGTTGAACGCCATGGTGCTTACACCTAGAGCGGTGAACCAGATACCGATTACAGGCCAAGCAGCTAGGAAGAAGTGTAGTGAACGGCTGTTGTTAAAGGAAGCGTATTGGAAGATTAAGCGACCGAAGTAACCGTGAGCAGCTACGATGTTGTAGGTTTCTTCTTCTTGACCGAACTTGTAACCGTAGTTTTGAGATTCGGTTTCGGTTGTTTCACGTACCAAGGAGGAAGTTACCAAGGAACCGTGCATAGCAGAGAACAAAGAACCACCAAATACACCAGCTACA
>NZ_JANQDG010000129.1:0-1660 GCF_029891665.1 Anabaenopsis sp. FSS-46
ATAGCGGTAGTCTTTCTTGTAAATCTTAAGAGAAATATCGCGTCTGGCTAAGGCGTGCAAGTCTACTAAGGGATAACCGCTCCCATGCTCCCGTTGAAGTAGAAAGTAAAGTCTAGCTTTGTCTAGGTTTTATATAGCAGATAATTAATATTTGCAGTAATAGCTGAACTAGCGACAAAATACTGCTTACCATTAACAAATGTCCACATAGGATCACTGTTCCACTATCCCCAAAGTCAAGCTTTGATGGCGTGGCGGTGGAGCAAAGAATTATCAGGTGAGAAACCTGGGTTATGCCTTCATGGCGTGAAACTTACATTATTTTTTGTCTTAATCACCTATGCCCCTGTCTAACACAATACCTGCTCTACTTGTCTTAGCCGATGGAACTACTTATCGCGGTTGGTCTTTTGGTGCAACGGGAACCAAAATCGGGGAAGTGGTATTTAACACCGGTATGACTGGATATCAAGAAGTCCTGACTGACCCCAGTTACTGCGGTCAAATCGTCATTTTTACCTATCCTGAATTAGGAAATACTGGGATCAATATTGAGGACGAGGAATCGAACCGGCCTCTGTGTGCTGGGGCGATCGCCCGCAATATTTGTCATCGCCCCAGCAACTGGCGGTCAACCCAATCCTTGCCTAATTACCTCAATCAGCATCAAATACCCGGCATCTACGGCATTGATACTCGTGCCCTCACGCGCAAAATTCGCACAGTAGGAGCTATGAATGGTGGTATTTCTACATCTCTCGATGAAGTGGAATTGTTAGAGCAGGTACTAGCAGCACCCAGCATGGCTGGTTTAAATTTGGCGCGTCAAGTTACCACACCCAAAGTATATGAATGGACAGAAAAGACAATTCCTGCTTGGGAGTTCAATTCAGAATCTGTGGTCAATAACACAGAAACTTTGACTGTTGTTGCCATAGACTTTGGTATAAAACGTAATATTTTGCGCCGCCTAGCCAGTTACGGATGCCGAGTAATAGTTGTTCCTTTAGATACACCTGTAGAGGAAATCCTCAAATATAACCCAGATGGGATATTTCTTTCCAATGGTCCTGGTGATCCAGCAGCGGTCACAGAAGGGATTACAACCGCTAAGGCATTGCTGGAAAGTCAAAAACCCATATTCGGCATTTGTATGGGACACCAGATTATAGGTCATGCCCTGGGGGCAGAAACTTATAAACTGAAATTTGGTCATCGGGGTTTAAATCAGCCAGCCGGACTACAGCAGAAGGTAGAAATTACCAGCCAAAACCACAGTTTTGCCATTAACCCAGATTCATTACCTGCCGGAGTTGTGGAAGTTAGCCACCTAAATCTCAATGATGGCACCGTTGCTGGCTTACGACATCAGTCTCTGCCCGTATTCTCTGTTCAGTATCACCCTGAGGCTAGTCCTGGACCTCATGATGGTGACTACTTATTCCAGAAATTTGTCCAAGCTATGCAAAAGAGCTAGTCCTCATCTGACTATTTTATAGACAAAACTATACTTATGTTGACAAGCATTGACATAAGTGAGTTAAGAAAATCGCCCACTTGATATATAATCCTACGATATCAAGTATTGAATTAAGACTATTGCCAACGCGAAAACCAAGCAATGATAGCGGTAGTCTTTCTTGTAAATCTTAAGAGAAAT
>NZ_JANQDG010000130.1:0-53035 GCF_029891665.1 Anabaenopsis sp. FSS-46
AAATTTGATTTTGTCTTGAGGATTAAGTTTGTTATGTAATAATACCTGTTGACAAAGTGCTAAACCTTGATTCCAAGCGTGTCTGGCTACTCCTGCGTGTTGCGCCAGTAGTAGTCGTTGTTGCTTGTTAACTTTGAGTTGGGTTTTGAATCCTAGTAGCATACGGTAATTTTACTGTAATTCTGTCACAAAGCGAAAAGATGACAGGAAATTTTGAGCAAATGTGATTATTTGTTAGTATTAGTTAATAAAAACGTAACTAGCTACTAAACCTGTGAGATTAACGCCAATTATCCCAGTTTTCGTTAAAAATTGAAGTATCAGGAAAAGCTGTCGGGTTGCCATTTTGCTCTAATAGACGTTTGAGAGCCTCTAATTGTGGTTCTGGACTGGGTAAATTGTTCACCAGTTGGTAAGGTGCAACTTGATTTTTTAAGGCAAAAGCCGCGGTGGTTCCCGCAGCAGCACCCGCAGACCATTCAAAGGAGTGTACCCGATAAGCAGCGGCCGCAATGTGACTAGTGGCGATACTTTTACCTCCTAGGAGCAAATTGTCGATTTTCTGGGGAATCATGGCTCTGAGAGGAATTTGGAAGGGATAAGCAGCACCAGCACCCCGCCTTTCTCCGGGAAGTTCTCTATTACCGGGCTTTTCTGGGGGGCTTTTCTCCATACAAGGATGAAAGTCTATGGCATAGTGACCAATACCTACAGAATCAGGGAAAATAGTAGAACGAGTCCGCCGTATTACCTGTTCCGGTGGCTTTTGACCTATAATTACAGAGATAGCTTCCAAACCAGCCAGTGTTGCTTGTAACCGGCGGTACATATCTACAGGCAGTGTATAACGATAATACTCATCGTTGTAGTCGCGACGAGAAATATCAGTTTCCCAAATGGTAAAACCTCCAGGTTGTCCCCAACTGGGACGGCCAATAATGCGTCGTCCTTCCCGGATATAGGGATATTTGGATAAGCCATGGGCTGTTCCCATGGGGGAATTGAACCCAGATATAAAACGGTGATTTGTGTGTTGCTGCTTGACACCTGTACCAAGTTGAGAATCTGTAGTCCCAGCAACTAACCAATAATAGTAGGCTAGTGCATTTTCTTCACCTCTGCGGAGGCTTTCGGTTCGTAGTCCCCCCATCCATCCGCCGGGTTGTAATTGTCCAGTAGCTTGCAACTGTTGGCGAGTGTAAACTAGGTTATCTTGAGGGGTTCCAGGGCGATAGTCGTTACCCCAAGTCCAATTTTGCATGGAAATGTCCCCTGGTGTGGGAGCCGAAAACCTTACACCTCCAAATCTTACAAGTTGTCCCCGCTGCTGGCTCCAAATGCGGCGATAGGTGAAAACTACGTCAAAGTTTGCCAACCGCTGTAATTCATAACTAAAATATGGGGCATACTGTGGATAGAATGGGGGCATTTCCTGGGGTTGTGGTTCCTTAGTGGCTTCCATTGCAAAGGTGTAAGTGAAGCCTTGGGTACAATAAGGATTGTTTTTGGTACTGGAGGAAGAGGGTTCGAGGTGGGAGAGGGGGTCAATACCCAAACGGTAGGGAACATCGGCCAGGGCGATCATTTCACCGGTTTCGCTAGCGTCTACGATGTACCATTTGGGAGAATTCCCTTGTGTGTTTTGGGGAACTAAGCGAATGATGTTTTTAGTAAACCGAGATGAGTTTTGGTAACGGTAAGCATCTTCAATGGTTTGAGATAAGGTGAAGGTGTTATGAGGTGGTGCGCCTGGGACTGGTTGATGTTGAATGGCGATCGCACTACTAATTAATTGTCCACCCCCGTCAACTGTAGAGGGTGTAATTTCTAAATCCTTAATTACTGTATTGGGAAACCATTCTAACTTGCCTTTCCCCTTTCTTTCGGCATCTCTGAGCATATGACTGATAATCGTGTGGGCATCACGAGGCAGAAAACAAGAGTCACTTACCCAGCAGTTCCCAGGGTTCAGTTTACCATACTTGCGTTCAATGCGATTTCGCAATTCCAAGTAGCCGCGAGAATAAAATTGGCGACTGCGTTGGGTGGGGCGTTCATCTAATGCAGATGTTCCCTGGGAAGAAATTTGACCCCCTAACCAATCAGTAATTTCTGTGAGACAAACTTTGCTTCCTGCTAGTAACCCCTCGTAAGCTGTAGCTACACCTGAGAGTCCGCCACCCACAACTAAAATGTCACAATTTACGGTTTTGTCTGGGTTTCTCGGTGGTGCGGCAAGAATGGCAGAATCAGGTGTAATAAAGTTGGATATTAAGCTGATACTGATTAATGAGGTCAAGCTGTAAGCTAATTTCTGTTGATGCTTCATAGTCAGGGTAACGTTGAACCGCTATCCCAAGTAGACGCTACCATGTAATAAATGTTCTTCACAACTTCAATAGAGACATGGAAACTTTTGATACTTGAGCAAAAAAGCCAGACTTAAATAGGACTTAAGTAAGATTGGACTAAAAACCTGGTTCTGATGTAGGGGTGATTCATGAATTACCCCTACTTTTGTTGTGTTTTGCGTAAGTCCTGATTGTATGGGGATACTCCAGCGGTAAAGACTTGTTTTGCTGCTAATTGCAAATTAGGAAAGATGGAGGATACCAATTGATCGTTGTTTTGAAACAATCGCTTTTGATACTCATCGTCTAATAATGTACAAATTGTAACAGTAGGCTGCTTGATTTTGCCAATATAGTCTCTACCACCTATACCCAAATAATCAACTATCCAATATTCCGAGACACCCAGTAAAGCGTAATCTTCGACTTTACGGGCGTAGTCATTTTGCCAATTTGTACTGACGACTTCAGCTATTAGTTTGATAGATTTACCTGATGTAATGACTGGTTCTTGTTGCCACAATGGCTCATTGATTAGTTGTGTTTGGTCTAGGACAATAACATCGGGACGAAATGCTGTATTTGTTCCTAATAGTTTAATTAAGCAGCGATGGGGGATAAAGTATGGTAAGTCCTGATGATCAATTTCTACGTTAAGTTTGCGCCCAATTAAGGATGATACCTGCTCATGGGGTCCGGTTGGTTCCACTTCGATTAATTCCCCATCAATTAGTTCGTAATTTTCTTGATCGCCGTATTCAGCAATAAATTCATCAACTGTGATTAGCTTTAGGGCTGATTTTCCCATGATGATTTTTCCTGATGATTCAATAAAGCAAGTATTCTGTGAATAAATTTCTGGAATTGTTTTTTACATATAGCTTACCTCTTAGATCAATTTTAACTTGTTTCGTCTAATTGATGCTACACGGGGAGCCGGGGGGTTAGAAACCCCCGTCTGAAAGCTAAAGTCAGATAAATCTGACACCGAAGATCATATATTGGATGGTCTTGACCGGATGCGATCGCGAAGCGCTGGTGTTAAAGGCGATCGCGTCAGTGCTGCTGTAAGCAGATCGCGAAGCGCTGGTGTTAAAGGCGATCGCGAAGTGCTGCTGTAAGGCGATCGCTCTGGGTTGATCCCGTTTGATGCTACAGGGGGAGCCGGGGGTTAGAAACCCCCGTCTCAAAGCTAAAGTCAGATAAATCTGACTAGAAGATCATATATTGGATGGTCTTGATGGGATGCGATAGCGAAGCGCTGGTGTTAAAGGCGATCGCGTCAGTGCTACTGTAATGCGATCGCCATTCCATATAGCCCCCTCCCTTTGTAAGGGGAGGGGTTGGGGGTGGGGTCAATACTACTCTAAAATTTTTATATTCTCAAAAATCTATCTTTAGATAGATGACAAGATTACCTAAATACTATCACTGAGGTTGAATAAAATAAATGTGTCATTTATTTTATTATTTCCATTTGAGTGTGGTATTATAAATTTCATCTATTTAAACTTTTGCTGTTTCTTCTTATAAGTACGCATACCGTTAAATATTCAACTAACCATCAAAGGTAAAACCCATGCAATTAATAGGACTAACTAGGGCTGTAGGCTTAACAACACTGACATTCACCCTCAGTGCTACTCCCACTTGGGGTCAAGCTAATCAAAACAGCTTCACCTGTTCCTCAAGCTCCTACCCAGGCTGTGTGGAACAAATTCCCAGCCCATTGGGGTTAACACGTGAATCAGGGAAATACCAGAAAAATAATCTAGAAATACAGTCATCTCAGAAGATGGCAAAGGAAAATAGCATAACAGGTTACGACCAATTTCAAGTTAAAAGTAACAAAAACCAGAAAATATTTCCTAGTAATTACAAATATATTACTCAGTCCTTTTTACAGGAAATAAATAATTTTGTAAGTAAGAATCCGAACAAAACACAATTTGAAACCACATCTGAGCATGAAGCAAGATTGAGCAGATTACTTAATATTTTCTCGGTAAATCTAGAAAGAAAAGGTATTAATATAAATAATACATATAATATAGAGATTGGAGAAAAGAGTTTTAATACAAGTTATAATGCTGATCAAGAATTATTAACAGTTAAGTTAACATCATTTGGACGTTTAGAACTAGAAGACAATAGAAGATCAAGGCGGTCAAAAAACAGAAGAGGTATTGATTACCTCGAAGAAATTGAGAGTTATAACTTAGACGTGTTAAATTCCACAGAAATAATTTCTAAATTTCCATCAGAAGGGCTTTCTTTTTCTCTTAAGAGGTCGGATGCAAAACAGTTATTATCTAACAAGCAATTAGGAGTTATTGTAGTATCCGAGTTTGTATTGCCTTTTGTTAATACTAAACAATCAACTATAGATAAACTAAACATTGGAAGAACTCAACGAATTTATGGGGGAAATATTGTAGAAAATTTTATTGAATCTATTGCAATTGCTCAGGAATAACTGGCAATATCTTACGCACAGCGTTATAGATCACAAGGTTATACAAGTTATATTGTTAAGGAGAAAGAATTTAATTTAAAAGCCAATGTTAAAGAAATAGTTATTTATAACAAAAAAACAAAATTAGTAAAACAAAGATGGATTACTCCTCTTAGTTCTGAAGCTTATTTCAATCGCGGTGTTGTTTACACTCGACAGCAGAAATGGGATTTAGCGCTGGCTGATTTCAACCAAGCTATTAAACTTAATCCTAATGATGCTTTAGCTTACAAAAATCGCGGTACTATTTACTATAACCAGCAAAAATGGGATTTAGCGCTGGCTGATTTCAACCAAGCTATTAAACTTAATCCTAATTATGCCGGTGCTTACACCAATCGCGGTAATGTTTACCATGACCAGCAGAAATGGGATTTAGCTGTAGCTGATTATAACAAAGCCATTGCGGTTGATCCTAATTTAGCTCAAGCTTACTACAATCGTGGTAATATTTACCTTAAATTAGGAAACATCAACAAAGCCAGGGAAGACCTCCAAAGAGCAGCGCAATTATACCTCACTCAAGGTAATACCGCCTATTATGAAGATGCAATTGAGATTTTAAACTCACTTTAGCTGCAAAGATACCTGAAAGTAAGCACTGAACAGGTTTTAGTATCCGCCCTATAATTATCGCCAGTAGAAGAAAGTCAAATCATTCAAGCTTAAACCCCGCCTAATTACCTTTCCACCTAACAAGTATCGGGTAATACGTCATTATATAATATCCCCAAGACTAAATTAACTACCAGTGGTAAACTATCATGAACGAGCCACAACCAGGGGAATTTGATGTACTACTAGGTGGTACTAGTAACGCTCCAGAAAATGCCCTGGTCTTAGGGGGAATCCAAGAGGAGCAGCAGAGATATAAGAACCCTGACCCCAAGGTGAGGATAAATGCGATATCCCAAGCCCTCAACTATGGGGATGAGGGGGTTAACTTACTTCTCCAAGCTTTAACCACAGATGAATCAACCGATGTCAAGGATGCGGCTTATAATCTCCTGTCCTCTAGAGACAATAAGTCTGTTCAGGTCATTGAGGCTTTAAAAGCTTATGAACCCTTTTTATGGCGGGAAATCATCACCCTCACCGGACATTCAGGTTACGTCACTTCAGTAGCTTTCAGCCGGGATGGTACAACCTTAGCTTCTTCTGGGATTAGGGGAACCATCCAACTGTGGGATGTCGCCACACGTCAGGAAATCGCCACTCTCACCGGACATTCAAATTGGGTTCATTCAGTAGCTTTCAGCCGGGATGGTAAAACCTTAGCTTCTGGGAGTAGCGATAAGACCATCAAACTGTGGGATGTCGCCACCCGGCGGGAAATCGTCACCCTCACCGGACATTCAAATTGGGTTCATTCAGTAGCTTTCAGCCGGGATGGTCGCACCTTAGCCTCTGGGAGTTGGGATAGAACCATCAAATTGTGGGATGTCGCCACGGGGCGGGAAATCGTCACCCTCACTGGACATTCAAGGGAGGTTTATTCAGTAGCTTTCAGCCCGGATGGTAAAACCTTAGCCTCTGGGAGTAGCGATAACACCATCAAGATTTGGCGAAGGCGTTATTAATCCACACCTATTCTCACAGAGAAGAAGTGAAGGACAGCCCCGCTGGTGGAACAGCAGGTAAACTTATATTAACGATCGCCCTTAGTGTCGCAGCCCGTCGCCTACTTTGAAGGTTATTAAATTAAATTTATCAGCAAACGCTACCGGCTGCTTATATCAAAAAACCAGAGAAAAAAAACCAATTAGTAAAGTCCATTAGTTTGGATGATTTAATGATTCCACCCACCAAGCGATCGCTCCTAGAAGCAGCACAAATCAGAGCCACAGAAAACCGCTATCAACGGGGCGAAATCACCGGAGTAGAACGGTTCCAAAAAGTCATCAATATCTGGAATGGAACCGGTGAGAGCCACTCAAGGATGAAGTAGTAGTAAACTTCAAAAGTACCGACCCATTAAACTCCTCCCCCTGATATTCCTTCGACTGCGCTCAGGGAACATATTGATCTCGGTGGGTATAACCCCACAGTTCAGGCCAAGCCAAATGTGGGTAGTTTATGCTGGAACTACTTGAAGGACTAGTGAGCGTTTATCGAGGGATTGGACTTTTCCCACCTCACTCAGAGCGCTGACAATGCGGTCTAACATTTCTCCTGCTTGTTCGCGGTGTTGATGCTCTCTTCCTCGTAAGCGAATGGCGAATTTGACTGAATCGCCTTTGCTCAACCATTGAGTTGCTTGTGCTATCCGTAAATTGTAATCGGCTAAACCCACATTGGGACGTAAGCGAACCTCTTTGACAGTGGGTCTAGCGCTCTGGGTCTGACGTTTTTTCTTTTGATACTGGAGCTTACCATAGTTGACAATCTTGGCAACCGGTACCTCTTTACTTTCCGACACCACAACCAGGTCAAGCTCTACACTTTCTGCTAGGTGTAGCGCCTCGGCGGTATCAACAAGACCACGGTTATTATTCTCATGATCAATCAAGTAGACTTGATTGGATTTAATTTGGGAGTTGATCAGTTGTTTTTTAACTACGATAATGATTTCCTCTTAATTTAATACTTGGGTTTGTGGCTTGCCTAGTCTCTGTTCTAAGACAGGTGCGCTGACTTTGCACTTAGCATCTCCATAATATCATAACCGACTGATCCACCAACCAGGTTACCCGCAATAAATTAATTTAGGGACTTGCGGGGGGGGAAGTCTTCGGTGAGAATTGAATTCTGGTATAGATTGGAGATAAGCCACCCACTGCAAAAAACTGACCCCAGAATCAGGATGGTTCTTATGAAGCGCAAAAATCAAGTTGTCCTCACTTTAGTATTGAAAAGCGCTCTTGTCTTTTCGCCCTTGCTGCTTGCTGGTATTGCTACTGGTTCCACAGCAGTGAATAGGCCTGAGGTAATATCTGCTCAGAAGTTGCAAGCACAACAGCTTACTCCAGAGCGAGTTTCCCCGGGAGTGGAACCAGGTTTGAATAACACAAATGTCTTGTGGAGTCTGTGGTTAGTGATCTTGAGTTTATTTCCTGTGTCGGTAATTGCTTTATTCTGGCTGTTGCGCCGGGTAGCAATTCGTGAGATTGTTCATAGAGCAATGGCACAGCTAGACGGGTTAGAAAATCTCCAAAACCAGCTGATTATTGTCAAGCAAGATGCGGAAAATCTGATTGGAGAATCTAAACAGAGAAATCGTGAATTGGAAACAGAACTTTTGAAGTTGCAACATAATATACAAAGACAACAAGAGAATTTAGCTAATTTAGCATCGGAAATGGTGCAGTCAAAAGATGCCATCCTAGGAGAATTAAAAACGACAATTAAAGAGATTGAAGATAATTTAGAGTCTGATTTTACAGTCAAAGTCTCTCAGTTGCAGTTAGCAGCAGAACAAACAAGAGATAGAATCATAGAAGGTTTAGAGAATCTAGAGTCTGACTTTATCCATAAACTAGAGAATTTGCAGTTAGAGGCTGAACAACAAAAGAATCTCACTCTGGAAGATTTACAAGCATCTAGGAGTGAATTTGTGGCTGAACTTTCTCAGTTGCTGTCTCAGACTCAATCAGAGAAAGATCACACTGTGGCAAATCTGATTAAAGTATATGGTGATGCTGAAAACCAAAAGAATGATATTCTAGAGAATATTAGAGAATTAGAAAGATTATTTCAAGGAGAAATATCTAACTGGCAGTCTGAGGCTCGGCAAGGAAAAGATAATATTTTTGAGAGTTTAGGAAAGTTACAGGTAGATGCGCAACAGGAAAAAGATAAAACCCTAGATAGTTTAAGGGAGTTAGAAAATTTATTTAAGGCTCAAATCGCTGTATTACAGTCTGGGGTAGAATCACATAAGGATACTCTCCTGGAAAGTCTGACGGAATTACATTCAGAATTTGCGGGTGAATTATCTGAGTTACAGTTGGAGGCTCAAAACCGCAAAGCGCTAATTGTTACGAATTTAGAAGCATCAGCAGCGGAGTTGACAGAGCAATTTTCAGATTTACAATTTCATGCTCAAGAGCAAAAGCTGTTGATTCTGGAAAAGCTGGAAAAATTAGAGAGGGATTTTGGATCTCAACTTTCTAAGTTACAGTTGGATGCTGCACATCGCCAGGAGATGATTTTACAGGAATTAATCAAGTCTGAAGAGTCACAGGTGCAGCTACAAGGTTCAGAGTCAGTTAATGATGACTTTCAACAAGCAGAAGATTTATTTACTCAAGGGAAATATACCGAGGCGATCGCAGTTTATAATCAGGTGGTGAAAAATCAGCCAGATAATTGCGTGGCTTGGTTAAAACGGGGTTTGACTTTAGGAAGATTACAACGTTACCAAGATGCTATCACTTCCTATGACAAGGCCATTGAAATTCGCCCAGATTATCACCAGGCTTGGTGCGATCGCGGTGTGGCTTTTGGTAAACTAGGACAGCATCAACAGGCTTTTACATCTTTTGACCAAGCTACTCAAGTCAAGGGTGATGATCCTGTGGCTTGGTTAAATCGTGGTCTTTCTTTGATAGAATTAGAAAGATATGAAGATGCCATGGCTAGTTTTGACCAAGCTATCAAAATTAATCCTAATTCTGCCAAGGTGTGGGATAAACGCGGTTATACTTTGGTCAGATTGGGAGAAGATGACGAAGCGATCGCCAGTTTTGACAAGGCGTTACAAATTAATCCCAACTATGGGAGTGCTTATTATAATAAAGCCGCTTGCTATGCTCTGCAAAGACAACTAAAGTTAGCATTGACAAATCTGCAAAAAGCCATTGAACTCAATCCCAGTTATAAAGAAGATGCAGGATTTGACATTGATTTTGATGAAATTGCCGATGATAAAAGCTTTAAGGAAATTATTTCTGAATAGAACCATCACTATATTCCTTTCATTTTCCATATTAAAAAATTGAAAATATTCAAAGGAAACATGGGAGGATTATAGATGAGCAAACAAACCGTTGGTATCACATCTATTGGTTATTACATTCCCCCAGGAATTTTAACCAGTAAGGAAATGTCAAAACTATCTCAGTTACCTGAGTTTATTTTCACTGACAAGATTGGGATCAAACAGAAACCAGTTGCAGGTAAAGATGAACATCCCAGTGATATGGGAATTAAAGCAGCATTAGGGGCTATAGAGCAGGCAAAAATTACAGCGTGTGAAATTGATTTGATTGCTTATTGTGCTGCGGGAGATTATGATTATAGATTTTGGTCTCCTGCTGCCAAAATTCAAGATGCACTTGGGGCAGAAAACGCTTTTGCATTTGAAGTGAAAAATTTTTGTAATAGTGGGAATTTAGGGATACATATTTGCAGAAATATGTTACTGGCAGATAATGATTTATCTTATGCATTAGTAGTCTGTAGTGATAAATTATCTATGCTGTTAGATTATTCAGATGTGAATAATTTATCAACATTTATCATGGGTGATGGTGCAGCAGCAGTGATTTTGAAAAAAGGAGAATTAAGTAATGAAATTCTCTCTTATCACGGGATCACCAATGGAAAGTTAGTAGATTGTCTCAAGGTATCCTCAGCAGGAACTAAGTTTCCGGTGGGAGGTAAACCAATTAAGGATGAACTAAATTATTTAAAGGTTGAAGACCCTAAAGAACTAGAAAGAATCTTACAGGATGTCTATTTAGAAAACTATGGTAAAGTGATTCACAGGTCTTTAGAGAAAAGCGGTTATTCAATCAAAGATGTGGACTTTTTATTAACTAATCAAGTCAAAAAAAGTTTATCTAAAGCAATTTTAGAATCTTTGAATTTAAAGGATGAGCAGACATTGATTTCTTTGCCTGAATATGGTCATCTAGGTGCTGTAGATACTATATTTGGCTTGGCAAAAACTCTAGAAGCCAATAAAATAAAGCCGGGAAATATCGTGGTGTTAG
The DNA here is from genome assembly GCF_029891665.1 of Anabaenopsis sp. FSS-46. Lineage (NCBI taxonomy): Bacteria > Bacillati > Cyanobacteriota > Cyanophyceae > Nostocales > Nodulariaceae > Anabaenopsis > Anabaenopsis sp. FSS-46. Next base: position 10,803 of record NZ_JANQDG010000130.1, read on the forward strand.
CTAGTAGTGCGGCTGGTTTTTCATGGGCAGCATTAACTGTAAGATATTAGATAAAAAAGTATTCTAACAAGAGAATAATTTGAGCAAGATAGAGATTTATCGCTAAACTAATAATATTTGGTATGACTAGCAATATTATAGTATGACTGCTGCCACAACTGTAAAAACTGAGTACGAAGCGATTATAGGTCTAGAAACCCATTGTCAACTGAGCACCAATACCAAGATTTTCTCTAATAGCTCCACTGCTTTCGGTGCTGATCCCAATACTAACATTGACCCCGTGTGTATGGGCTTACCGGGTGTTTTACCTGTACTGAATGAAAAAGTCCTGGAATATGCGGTAAAGGCGGGTTTGGCTTTGAATTGCCAAATTGCTAAGTATAGTAAATTTGACCGTAAACAGTATTTTTATCCTGATCTGCCCAAAAATTACCAAATTTCTCAATATGACCTGCCGATTGCGGAACATGGTTGGTTAGAAATCGAATTGGTAAATGCTGAGGGGGAACCGATTCGTAAACGCATTGGTGTGACTCGTTTGCACATGGAGGAAGATGCAGGAAAACTGGTACACGCGGGGAGCGATCGCCTGTCTGGTTCTAGCTATTCTCTGGTAGACTATAATCGCGCCGGTGTGCCATTAGTAGAAATTGTTTCTGAGCCTGACTTGCGTTCTGGTGAAGAAGCTGCGGAATATGCCCAAGAATTACGCCGAATTATGCGTTATCTTGGTGTGAGTGATGGCAATATGCAAGAAGGTTCTCTACGCTGTGATGTGAATATCTCTGTGCGTCCAGTGGGACAACAGAAGTTTGGCGTTAAGGTAGAAATTAAAAATATGAACTCCTTCAACGCCATTCAAAGAGCCATTGATTACGAAATTGAGCGCCAAATTGCAGCCATAGAAGCAGGGGAGCCGATTATCCAAGAAACTCGCCTATGGGAAGAAGGCGCTCAACGTACGATTAGTATGCGGGTGAAAGAAGGTTCTAGTGATTACCGCTATTTCCCCGAACCAGATTTAGCACCGATTGAGGTATCCCAGTCCCAATTAGAGGAATGGCGAGGGGAACTTCCCGAACTACCCGCCCAAAAACGTCATCGTTATGAAAGTGATTTAGGGCTTTCAGCTTATGATACAAGGGTGTTGACAGAAGACTGCACCGTGGCGGATTATTTTGAGTGCGCCATTGCATCGGGCGCTAATCCCAAAGCTGCTGCTAACTGGATTACTCAAGACATCGCCGCATACCTCAACAAGCAGAAGCTGAGTATTACGGAAATTGCTCTGACTCCCGCCAATTTAGCTGAGGTGATTAGTCGAATTGAATCTGGTAAAATCAGCAATGCCCAAGCTAAACAAAAGCTGGCGGATTTGCTGAGTGGTGTTTCCCCAGAGGAGGCTTTTGCAGGTCAAGAGTTAATCACTGATCCTAGTGTGCTAGAACCGATCATTGATGAGGCGATCGCAGCTAATCCCAAAGAACTAGAGAAGTATCGCAATGGTAACACTAAGCTGAAAGGCTTCTTTGTGGGACAGGTTTTGAAGAAAACCGACAAACGAGCTGATCCTCAACTAACTAATGAATTAGTTGAGAAAAAACTGAATTCTTAGGTCTTTACTGTTTTTTAACCTAATTCTTCATCAATTCTTTACAAAAAAACCGAAAAATAGGTTACACCCCTCACCCCTTAAAGGCTATTCTATGTATTGTAGATGAACCCTAATGATCTGGAGAGCAGCCCATGAGCTCTCCTGATTTTTTTGTTTATTCACAAGAAAATCGCAAAAAAGGCAGGGAAGCCACTTGGCTTTACCCAAACCAACATTTTTGATTGACTTTGATTAACCGGACCTGTTTTCAAGTAAATAAAGTACACACCTGAAGATTATAAATCTTGTGGGGTGGGCATCGGTGCCCGCCCTTTTGTATCTAACTCAGATGAGATACGCTGTAAATTCGTTTAAGTGCAATCTTCGCCAAAATTGGTATAAGTTATGATTCATGACTGGAATACCATAACTTAAACAATTGCATCGAAATTATCAATGGTGAACTCTACTTTCGTGACCAAATTCTATGTCAATCCTATCCAAGGGAATGATACTAATCCTGGTTCTCGGTCTAGTCCCTTTAGAACTCTCACCCGGGCTTTAAAGGCCACCAAAACACCGCTAATTATTCAGTTGACATCTGGGACTTATAGTGTTGCCAATGGTGAGGTGTTTCCCCTAGTTATTTCTGCGGGGGTGACATTAGTAGGTAACGAAGCGAAAAAAGGTGTGGGGATTGTGATTTCCGGGGGTGGTGAGTATGAAAGTTCTAGTTTTGGTAGACAAAATATCACATTACTGTTGCAAGATAATGCCAGTCTCTTGGGTGTGACTGTGATTAACCCTATGTCTAAAGGGACTGGGGTCTGGATTTCATCGTCAGCAAAAAATGTGGCTAACAATACCTTAAGTAACTGTGGTAGGGAAGGTATATTTGTCACTGATACTGCTAAACCGGCCATTGTAGATAATGTCTTTAGGCAAAATGCTGCTAGTGGCTTGATGATGGCGCGTCATAGTAAGGGTGAAGTGCGGCGGAATGTCTTTGAGCAAAACCCCTTGGGTATTGCCATCAGTGACTATGCCGCTCCATTAATAGCAAATAACATCATATCAGATAACCGTCTAGCGATCGCCCTGTCTCGCCACGCTAGACCTGTACTACGTCACAATCGAATTAGACAAAATACCCAGGGGGGGATGTTAGTTAATGGTAACGCCATTCCTGATTTAGGCAATAACCAAGACCCAGCTGGGAATATTTTTGAGTATAACGGTCAATTCGATTTACACAATACCACACCAGAAACACTGGTTTCAGCAGGTAATAAATTAAATCCTACCCAAGTTAAGGGTAGGGTAGATTTTATAGCTGTCCTCCAAGAGCATCCTCAAAGCCTCTCAGCCAGCAGTATTTTTCCTGACTTAGTTGGACATTGGTCAGCAGCTTTTGTGGAAGCATTGGCGAGGATGGGTGTCATTAGCGGCTTTCCCGATGGTACTTTTGCCCCGGATAGCGCCATGACTCGCGCTCAGTATGCAGCCATGATTGCCAAAAGTTTCCAGTTACCAACAAGAAATATTAATAGTAAATTTACGGATGTAAATCCCAGTTTTTGGGCAGCATCAGCGATTTACCGAAGCGCCGAAATGGGTTTTATTAGTGGGTTTCCTGATGGAACCTTTAGAGGCGGACAAAATTTGACCAGAGTACAGGCTATAGTATCTATAGTTAGTGGTTTAAAACTCACAGGGGGTCATCCCCAGGTATTGAACCTGTACCGCGATCGCGCTCAAATCCCTACTTATGCCATTAATGCCGTAGCAGTGGCTACCCAAGCATTGCTGGTGGTGAACTATCCCCAAGCAGAAGAATTAGAACCTATGCGAGATATAACTCGTGGCGAAGTGGCAGCATTAATTTATCAAGGGTTAGTAGCCAGCGGTCAGGAAAAGGCCATCCCTTCACCCTATATTGTCAGCCCCGATATTGATCTCCCCAGCTTTACAGACATCATGGGACATTGGGCAGAACCATTTATTCGGGGATTAGCCAGGATGAATTTAACTAGTGGTTTTGCTGATGGTAGCTACCAGCCAGATAAACCCATGACCCGTGCCCAATATGCCGCTTTAGTAGCCACTGCCTTTAAGCCCACACCCAAACGCCCCGCACCTGAGTTTACAGACGTATTGCCAGATTTTTGGGCTGATCAAGCCTTGCAAATTGCCGCTAGGGGTGGCTTTGTCAGTGGATTTAGAGATGGCACTTTCCGCCCCGGGCAAAATGTGCAAAGGTTACAGGTAATTGTCTCCCTAGTGAATGGACTGACTCTACCAAGGGCTGACGATAATACTTTACTCACTTATACTGATGATCATACAATTCCCGATTATGCGCGTCAAGCAGTGAGGACTGCCACACAGCATAGAATTGTTGTCAACTACCCTGACCCCAAACAACTTGTACCCCAGAGGGAAGCAACACGTGGGGAGGTGGCCGCAATGGTCTATCAGGCATTAGTTGCAATCCAGCGAACCTCAACTATTAATTCACCCTATATTGTTTAGAGAGTAAGGAGTTGAACAAGTAAAATGAAAAACACAATGTATGATGATCAGCCTGGAAACTCTCGGGAAAGAATGCTATACCAAAAAACACCATAGGCTATGAAGGATGGCTAGACAATTTATACCCCTATTCTGAACCCAATAGCGCCATGTTAAGCACAGAGTCAGAAATCTCTGCCGAATTGGCAGCCGCTCTATTAACCCATTACAGTTTTGATCTCAGTGGATATACTGCCAGGGAGCTGATTAACCGTTGGCAAACCCAATATCCACTCAACTGGCTGCACTTGGCAGTGATTGAGGCGCTATATCAAGGTCGCTATAAAGCCATCTCAGTGCAACAAATATTACTATTTTGGCAACGCCGCGGTCAGGTGATTTATCATTTCAATATGGAATTTGAACGCCTGATTTGTAGCAAATTTCCCGAAAGCTTAACTCAACAGGCTACACCAGTTCTACCTGCTATTAACAAACCAATTCGCCATGGATCAGCATCTACTGATAAACCAGTGACAACTAATTGCTTACCAGATGATCTGAAAAATGGCTATAGGCAAAGTCACACCACCACCCAACAAGGGATCAACTCACAAGAAGAGGAGAAAAACAGGACATTAGTATCTACCGGTGTGAACCTTGCTGTGTCTGGTAGTGATTCCAGGCTGAACTTACCAAGGTATCATGAGAGAAATTCCCCATTACCCAAACCTCACCAGCAGACAAAGCTGATAGCATCATCTGCTAATCATCCACCCATTGGACAATTTACTCCAGCAACCGGCAATTACTCTGATTCATTTACATCAAAACTAAAAGCGATGTCGGACGAAAAGAGATAACCGTCTATAGCTTAGGAATGACTCTATACTTACTATTAATAAAAATTCTTACCTGCTTTTAGTCAAAGACTGGTCACCTCACCCGGACTGTTTGGGGGTGAGGTAAGTGTATTTCACAAGACAGGTGATGCTTTCGCACAAATCATTTTAATGGTTCCATTATAGTTCTTAAACCCAAACTTTTGAGGACATTAAGGATTTCATCGGCATTATTGCGATCGCTAAACACTCCCACTTGCATCACTCTGCGACCTTGCCGGACAGTAGGAAATGCTTCTGGTACTAAGTTTAGCACTAGATCTCGTTCCTGATTATTTGTGATATTAACTACAACGCGGTAGCGTAAACCCGGCGGCTCTTCAGTAGATGCGATGCTCTGAGTGGGAGGAGTACTGGGATTGGGAATTGGTAACAGAGGTGATTCCCCAAAGGGAGGTGCTTGACCTGGAGGTGGCGACTGGGGGGCTACAAATTCCACAATATTAGGATCAATCTGGAGATAATTCCTCTGTGATTGATTAGCTTGGTTTGGCTGACTGGGAGCAGAAAAGATAATTTCTTCATTGGTAGGGATTGTCTGGGTGGGAGGATTGGCGAGGGTAGGCCGCTGAGGGTTTTGACCTATGGGTGCTGTTCGAGCTTGAAAGTCTACGTTACCAATAATGCGATTTGGGAACAGGTTATTACCAACTGCAGGAATCCTCTGGTTACTCCCACTTGCATTAATATCATAGCCCATATTATTGCGAAATTGGTTTCCACCTACTTCAGTCATAGTACCTAGGTTTGGCATTGCAGGGGTGAGAACCACTAAACCATCTTCCCTACTACCTTGAATTAAATTCTGCCGTAAAATCGGCCGAGCATTACCTTGTACTATGATGCCATAGCGATTGTTTTGAATTTGATTACTGCCCAATATAGGCGCAGCATTGTCAGTAATATTGATGCCAAATCCTGTTTCCTCAAAAACATTTTCCCGCACTTGCGCCTGGGAATTACCGCCAATGGTCATACCATTCGCCCCATTACGATGAACGTAATTCTGCCTAATTGTAGGGGAACTGTTACCACTGATAGAGATCCCATCCTGAGTATTGCGGGTAAATGTATTGTTTGTGATCACAGGATTGCTGGACTCAACCCACAAACCATAACCACGGGGCTGGGGATTTGTGACCGTTACCCCACTTAACTCAGCCTTGTCTGCACCGACGATAGTGACGTTTTGACCGCCAAAGCTGCGACTAAGGAATGTCCCACCACCTCTAATTGTAATTCCCTGTCCTTTGCTGGGACTATCTCCTTGAATCACAACACCCGGTTTGAGCTTGAGGGGAAAAACCTCCCCAGTCTCAGCAGTATAATTACCGGGGAAGAGGATAATCATTGTATTGGGAGTCGCTACTTGCAAGGCGTGGGTAATAGTTTGGAAAGGAGCGCTCTGAGTACCATTACCCGAAGTGTTATTTCCCAGACGGGGGTTGACAAATAACATTTTCACTTCAGTCCTTGTGCTTTCACCCTGGGAGGTCTGAGGTATTTGAGCCGAAACTCTACCGGAACCGACACCCAGTACAGTTATAGTTATTACTCCTAAGCCTAGGGTGAAAGATAAGATGGAAGAAACCAAAAACCAGACTAATTCCTGGGAAGAATTTGATTTATCAAGGTTGCGAGTTAGCTGTAATTGCAGGAGCTTTGCTTGAGAATATTGAGAATACATAATTGGGATAAATCCACTTTCGATAAATGCTAATAATATAAGACTTATGCAGATGGAATCATATCTTAACTGGGGGGGGAAAGTGCAATCCTCACAATCTGGTAAAGAGCCGCCCTGAATGCCAGCAAAAAATATAATTTTTTATGACAGGTGTCTAAGTCCTATAATAAAGTTTTTATCCCCTGAGAATCAAGAATGTCAACCATTGGTATTATGCGATCGCTCACAGTCATCAACCTGGTAATTGTGAGAATCAATACTAGAAGTAAGCATGAACACTTTGATTTCGGCGATTGTCTTAGCCGCCACACATTTATTTGCAGGTAAACTAAGATTTCTCAAATATACACCACGTAGTCGCTGCATTTTGTGGTTAACGATCATGGTTTGCGTCAACATCACAAAAGAATCTATGACAAAATTGGTCGTTGGCTGTTGTCAATAGCGATAATTGTGGGTTGGTTTCTGGGCTCAGGTACGGAAATTAATCAGGCTATTGTTGCGGTTTTATTTGCGTTTTTAGCTGGTGGTATTGTCCTCAATGTTCTGAAGGAAGAACTACCAGAAGAGAGAGAAAGCTGTTTTTGGGCATTTGCTTGTGGTACATTGATCTGTGCAATAGCTGTTGGGGATTGGACTTGATGCAAATGATTGATTGACTTTGCCCAAATAAATTACACAACAAAAGTTACTATACCTGCTGATAAATAATTCTCTGTGTGTTATGCAGGTGAATTGCTGAATATATGCTTTTTGTTCAGTTTAAGATATATGATAATATCGTTCTTAAATCTTTGCTGTTTCATCTATCTAGCAACTAATGTATGTATAAAATTATATTAAATTCGTACTTATTTTTGATATTACCGTACTAGAAATTTTTGATCAAAATGTCTCAAAGTTTTGATATTACCCCACTTAATGCAAGTAATAATAGGGTTGTTCTTATGGTGGAGCCAAACAGCCAAAAAGCGCAAATACAGCCAGCTGTTTACCGGATTTTAGATGCTAATCTAGACCGATCCCGGGAAGGATTGCGAATTATAGAAGAATGGTGTCGCTTTGGGTTAAATAACGCGCAATTAGTTGGGGAATGCAAGTACCTGCGTCAAGAATTGGCTCATTGGCATACTGCGGAACTGCGGGCGGCGCGAGATACACCCGGTGATCCGGGTACGGAATTGACCCATCCGCAGGAAGAACAACGATCTACCATTGGGGCGCTATTACAAGCAAACTTTTGTCGTGTCCAAGAAGCAATGCGGGTGCTCGAAGAATACGGTAAGCTTTACCGTCCCGATATGGGGAGAGCTTTGAAGCAGATGCGTTATCGTGTTTATACTCTAGAAACTAGTTTAATGGGCTACCAGCGTCATCAACTACTGTGGCGATCACACTTATATCTAGTGACTGCTCCCGCAGAAAATTTACTCCCACAGGTGGAAGCTGCTCTCAAGGCTGGATTAAGCCTTGTGCAATACCGGGAGAAAACTGCTGATGATTATATACGTGTGGAACGGGCGACAAGATTAAGGGAATTATGTCATTCCTACGGTGCTTTATTTATCGTTAATGACAGAGTGGATCTAGCTTTGGCTGTGGATGCAGATGGTGTACATTTGGGACAACAAGATATGCCTATTGCCATGGCTAGACAATTACTAGGACACCAACGTTTAATAGGGCGTTCTACTACCAATCCTGAAGAAATGCAAAAGGCAATTGCTGAAGGTGCAGATTATATTGGTGTGGGTCCAGTTTATGAAACCCCCACGAAAGCAAATAAGCCAGCAGCAGGCTTACAATATGTTACCTATGCCGCCCAACATAGCTCAATTCCTTGGTTTGCCATTGGGGGTATAGATACAAATAATATCAACGATGTGATCGCAGCGGGGGCGGAACGTGTAGCGGTGGTACGAGCTATCATCCAAGCGGAACAGCCGACCCTAGTAACACAATATTTGATTTCCCAGCTTCATCACATCCAACCATAACCAGTTGATAAATCAGCACTTTAAGATGTCTAATCAGATTACACTCTGGGTAAATGGCGAAACCCGTAGTTGCTCCTCCCAAACCCTGTTACCAGATTTACTGCAACAGTTCGGTTTTAATCCCCGTTTAGTAGCGGTGGAATATAATGGTGAAATTTTACACCGTCAATTTTGGCCAGAAACACAAATGCAGCCAGGCGATCGCTTAGAAATAGTCACCATTGTAGGTGGTGGTTAATTCAACACACCATTAGGGATAGGTTCAGATAGGTACAGCGAACGGTAAAGGGTTTTGCGTCTGGCTAATTGTTTACCTTTGCGACCGAGTTTTTCACGTAAATGCTGGTCGTTACACAATCGTTTGAAAGCCTGAAAAACTTCGTATCCAGATTTGGGATTCACGAGAATCCCATTTTCCTCATGGCGAACTATATCAATCACCGAGCCTAAACGAGAAGCAATCACAGGCTTACCGAAATAATTTGCTTCTAAGTAAACAATACCAAAACCCTGTATACATTCCTTGGGATCTAAGGAACTGAGCATCGCAAACAGATCACAAGCTGCATAATAACCAGCTAATTGGTCATCGGGTATATGTCCGGTCAAGTGTACTCGCTTGTCTACTCGCAAGCGCTGGGCTAATTTTTTTAATGCGGGTTCACATGGCCCTTGTCCGCAAAGTATATAGTAAACATCAAGTCCAATTGTGAGTAGCAGTGGTAAGTTTTCAATCACACGATCAAAGCTTTTTTCCTTGACTAACCTTCCTACCGAAAGAATTACTATTGCTGTTTCGGGAATATTGTACGCTTCCCGCACCCGTTGACGTAAATCATCAAAATTAGCTTGATTCTTTTCAATACCAAATTTTTCTGGTCTGACTATAGGTTGAATGACATGGGTGGGAGTGGTTAAGCGGAAAGTTTTGTGGAGATAATCTTGGGTGACGTAACTGTTACAAACAATTCCCTCGGCGCGTTTCAGGGTCAATTTTAAGAGCGATCGCCATATGGGATTATTTAAACTCTCAAGAATATCGCTACCATGGAGATACATAAAAAAGCGTATGGGTAGGATATAGCTCAATAGCAATAATGCTGTAAAATCGTAGCCGTGACCCCATTCAATATAACGGTAATGATAACGAAAATAGAGTTTTATGGCTAACACAAATGAGCATACTAAATCGATAGTAGGTTGTAATAGACTTCCCAGAAAATTACCCAACCAGTATCGACAATTGAACCAGCGATATACAGGAAATTCTTGAGCCGCATCAAATACTTGATCGCCAGAACAAGCAGATGTGAGAACAACTACTCTTTCTGGGTCTTGAACACAGCGATTATAGAGATATTCCCCAATCACTGCTTTTTTTGGCAGAAATAGATGGGATATTACTAATATATCATGATTTGCCCTTTCCTGTCTAATTTTTGTTCGGAGTTGTGAGATATGTTCCATGCTAATTTTTGATCAGTTGAATTTAAAAGATATGTAAGCCTTAATACTAGAATTTATTTCAATGTTTATATGGATTTAAATTCTAGTAATTGAACTGACTAACTTGGTAAGTATTGACTATGTTGTAGCTCAAGCCAAGAAGTTAACTACATAGAAAACAAAATAGTTTATAACGGAATTAAAACCTGAAATTAGAGTGATTTCGCCATTTACAGCATCTTTTTACAACGTCTTAAATCCTCAAATTCCCCTCATAGATGCTATATATACTAACTAGTGAGTGCAGAGCTTCGTGATCATTTAAGCGAGAAATGGGCTATTTTTTTATTTTAGCTAATAGCTATCATTGACAAAACAGGGATTTGTACTTTTTTTACCAGGTTTTTTCGCACTCTGAATTAATCCCGTAACAGTTGATTTATGTATAGAGCCTTTTTCAGGCTCATGAAGTACACACCAATTCCCTATTCCCTGTTCCCTCAAACTAAAAAAAAGTTTTACCTCACGAGCATGGGAAATGCTATAGATATTTACCTCTGTTTAGGATATAGAAAATTTAAATTTTTTATCCTTGATTGAGGGAATAGATTACACATCTCTCAGCTATATTTTATAACATTCAACATGGTAGATTTATGTGAAGTTTTTGTAAATTATTTTAGTGCTACATAAATTTTACCAATTTGATAATTTAAATGCCAAACAACTCCCCATAAATCGTGATTATTAGCCGATTTCATGACTAAAAAAATGCTAATAAAAACCTATTCAATATTATCGTTATTAATAGCATATCCTAAATAAAGTTCTATGTCATGCCAAAATGCCCAACAAATATGATTTACTGGTAGTATATATCATCAATTTTACGAAACTACCGGAAAATTATCCTGTTTTTCTGATGATGCTCAAGTTGTTAATCCGCGGGCTACATAGTTAATAGTAATATAAGTAAAAGTGATACATTACCGAGCTATTCTTAATAGCGAGTATATCTGTCATATCTGGCGTGGCGTAGCCATACCCTTAGAGGATGTTTTAAAAGGTATGATTAGTGTATCAACTATTGTTTGACCCCACCCCCTTCCTTACAAGGGTAGGTTTTTAATATGATCTGTGAAGGCAAGACTACCGAAGACAAGGAAGGAAAGTGGACAAGGAAGATTTTATACGGACAATGGTCTTTTAATGGGCTATTTTTCTTACTAAGAATACAGACTTTGTACTGTTTTTCTCCGGTGGTCACCTTGTCCACCTTGTCCACCAAGTCTTGTCCTTTTAAGGGTAGGGGACTGGATTTTATTGTTTTTTGTGTGTTCCCCAGCCGTTCCCAACCCTTCGGTGTGTTCCCTAATATAAAAATTACCTGTTTAATACTTTCCAAACATCCTCTTACTGATGATTATGACTGGTCTGACATCATATAAATTGTCCGTATCCTTCATGTACGGTTATCTACCACAGAAATCCCTCCTGGGCTGACTGTCCAATCCGGATAGGACGCGGTAAATTAGATATATATCAAAAAAGTGAATGTTAAAAAGAGCTAGTGTCAATCAACAACTCACTAGTTCAAGTAAGTAAAAGATTTTTGAGAACCTAGAAAGCAATCATAACTAATACAATTTCTAAGCGCCTGTGTTATGGCTAACAAACTAAAACAAACCATCAAACCCTTGTTAAAGGTTTTCTTTCTTTTCAGCCTAGTGTTAACTTTAGCACTTAGCCATGGTGATAATGCATTAGCAGCCCGCAGCGGTGGTCGCATCGGTGGCGGCTCATTTAGAGCGCCTTCTAGCCGCACCTACACACCGCGTACTTATGCGCCTCCTGGTGGTGGAGGATACTATCCCGGTGGTGGTTTCGGCTTTCCCTTCTTGATTCCCTTTTGGGGAATCGGCGGTGGGTTTGGCGGTCTATTTACCATCTTAATTTTCTTGGCGATCGCGAATTTCTTGATGCAAACCTTCCGCCGTGTGAGCGGTGGTGAAGGGGAAGACGTAGAATATAGCAGCAATCCTGCTGTTTCTGTAACTCGGTTACAAGTTGGTTTATTAGCGCAAGCGCGTGGTTTGCAAACCGAACTTGACCAGATAGCCGAATCTGCTGATACTAACTCCCCAGAAGGGAGAGCAGAAGTATTGCAAGAAGTCAGTTTAGCCTTACTGCGTCATCCAGAATATTGGGTCTACGCAGGTGGGGGTACGCAGCAAGTTAAATTAAATGCGGCTGAAAGTCAGTTTAACCGTTTATCATTAGCCGAACGCAGCAAGTTTAGTGAAGAAACTCTCTCTAACGTTAACAACCAGCTGAAAGCAGCTTTGAAAAAAGAGGCTTTACCCCCTGCTGACCAAATCAGTGAAGCACCAGGGGAATACCTAATTGTTACCCTACTAGCGGCGACATTAGGGAAGTTGGAAATCCCAGAGGTCAACAGTGCTGATGATTTGCGTCAAGTTTTGCGGCGAATTGGTGGAATTCCAGGTGATCAACTTTTAGCTATTGAGGTGCTTTGGACTCCTCAAGCTGAAGGGGATACCCTGACTTCTGATGATATTTTGGCGGAGTATCCTGATTTAAACCTAGTCTAAAGGTCTTCTTCGCCAATCATTCCATTGAGCCGGTAGATACAGTCATTTTATCTACCGGCTTGATTTTTAGGGCTGATATAGCATTTCCCATGCTCGTGAGGTAAACAGTTTTTTAGTTTTAGGGAACAGGGAACAGGGAATAAGTAATAAGTAATAAGTAATAAATTGGTGTGTACTTCATTAGATACACCAAAATGCTTTATACTTCTTAAAAGTTCAGAGTTTAAGACTTGTATAAAGCCACAAAAAAAAGACAGTTAAAATTCTCTAGCTAAAATAGCGATAGTTGTTCAGATATTTCTTTAGCTTTGAGTTTATTTCCCTGGATTAAACTAAAAAGATAAGTACCAATTTCTTTTGCAAGCAATACCGGAACTGCATTACCAATTTGTTTATATTTAGAACTTATCGAACCAGAGAAGATCCAATCATCGGGAAAAGTTTGAATTTTTGCCGACTCGCGTACAGTTAAAGAACGCAACTCTACGGGATGACACATATCAGTAGCTTTTTGATGTGGACTTGTGGTTATTGTCGGAGAAGGTTTATCCCAGGATAATCTTCTATAAAAACCGACTTTTCCACCTCCCGAATCATAAGCACCCCCCATGGCCTCTTTTTTTAATTCCTCTGGTAAATGTCTCCAGTTTTGTCCTGCTTCTAATAATCTTAAATATTTTAAGCGATTTTCTGAATAACTTATAAACTCTGACTCTCTATCAACTAAACCTGTTAAAGCATCTCTTAGAGTCCGCCATTTAGGTAGATGTTGACCACCTTGGCAATATTTGGGAAGAGGAAATGTAGCAGTCTCACCATCTCTAGAACCAATAAATACTACACGCTCTCTATTTTGTGGAACGCCATAATCTGCTGCTTCTAAGAGATTATAAACTACCTTATATCCTAGTTCTTTCATTTCTGATAGTACCACCCTTAATGCAGATCCTGGCATTTCATCATCTGCTAAAGGGGGATGATTTTTACCCCGTTCATTAATTGGTCTGTGACGAATAGGTGCTGAAAGTAACCCTCTGACATTTTCCATCAAGAAAAAACGGGGTTGAACTTCTTTAACAATACGAATAAATTCCATAAATAAACTACCGCGAGGGTCCATCACTGAACCTCTTTTTCCGGCGGTACTAAATGGCTGACAGGGTGGACCACCTGTTACTAAATCTACTTCTCCCACTTGTAAAGCACGACCTAATTTTAAAAATCTTCCTCCTTCCTCAAGTAGTCTTTGGGAACTGACTTTTTCTATTTCCCTAGGAACAGCACTTTCTTTAAGATCAGGTCTGTTAAGAAGAATTGTTTTTGCAGCATCATGGTCTTTTTCTACTACAGTCACTGTATGAAATCCGGCTGCTTCCATACCTAAATCCAGACCAAATGCACCTGTAAATAGGGAAATAGAAATCCCTTGATCCTGTATCATGAGAAGGACTACCACACAGAGTAAATATTCTTGCAGTACAATTATACTACTTGTGGCTAAAATATTTCTAACTTTTGTATGAGCCGAGGATACCGCCATCGGGGGCGGAAATTATCCACTGTGGTGGGTAAATCCCAAGGTTCACCAGTATGTAAATGAATTTCATTCACATACTGGATTGTCCTTAAATTTTAGTATGTTTATCTACTATATTAGCTAAGTCTGGAACTGCTTCTTCTACGTGTTTTTTGGCGGAACTCCGGAATTTTTCATAGGTTCCTTTAACTATTTGCCGCTTAGTATGCTGGATTCTAGCATCGGTAATACTGAGCATAGCGTCTGCTGTTTCAGAACGACTGGCGATGAGGTGAGATGCGGGATCACCCTTAGCTATACCCTCAGTCCAGAGAGGGTCAAGGGCTGTCAGGAATTGTGGTAGCAGCTGCTCGACAATATAAGGGATGTATCCGGGGTTCACTCCTTTTAAGGCGGTGAAGGCAGTTTTCAAGGCTATACCACTGATACCTGATTTAGAAGCTAGCTGCTGATCAATCATTTGGCAGCAATCATCTACAAGCATAGCCTTTTTGTTGGCAGTTAACAGCTGTTCAGTTAATCCCATTTTATTGCTCCTGAATATCAATGCAATGCTAATTATAAGCTAATGGCCATTTAACTGGGTTGACATGGGCAAGCTAAATACCCACAGGTGTTTTGCAGCCGAGTAGCTGATATCATTTCCGGGTGATGGCTATTTAAACCCGGAATCCCTATAAAATTCAGTTTCTTAGTAATCTTAAACCACTGAGTGTAACTAACACTGTTGAACCTTCGTGACCAATGACCCCAATGGGTAAGTTAATGTTGCCTAAAAAGTTACCGATTAACAGTAATATAATAAAGCCTAGAGCTATAACTATATTCTGTTTGACAATGGAGTGCGATCGCCTACCTAATTCAATGGCTGTGGCTATTTTCTCTAATTTATCCGCCATCAATACTATATCTGCGGTTTCCAAAGCTACATCACTACCGGCTATCCCCATAGCAATACCCACAGAAGCCTGGGCGAGGGCGGGAGCATCATTAATGCCGTCCCCCACCATAGCCACAGTTTGATACTCTTGTTGCAGCTGACGGATCACATTTAGCTTATCTTCAGGTAAGAGTTCCGCATACACTTGATCAATACCCACAGTCTGGGCTACGCTGTCAGCCGTGCGTTGATTATCCCCGGTAATCATGACAATTTGCTCAACCCCTAACTTTCGCAAGCGAGTAATCATAGATACAGCTTCTGGTCTAATCAGGTCAGCAATGGCGATCGCACCTATGATCTGTTGAGCCTGTGCCACCCAAACCACAGTTTTACCCTGATTTTCCTGAGATTGCGCCCAGGTTTGTAACTCCTCCGGGGACTGGTCTACATATTCCCGGATAAAAGCTGTATTCCCCACAAACACCTGTTGATGGTTGACAAAGCCGACAATTCCCTGTCCGGGTATAGCTTGGACATCAACCCCACATTCCCAACCTGTACCAGCCGCCTGTACAATAGCCTTACCAATGGGGTGTTCAGAGCAGGATTCCAAAGCTGCCGCTATTTTTAATACTTCTGGCTCCGAATATTCACCACTAGAGATTACCCCATAAACTTGCAGATTACCTGTAGTTAAAGTACCAGTTTTATCGAAAGCAATGGCGCGAACCTGACCAATTTTTTCTAACTGCGCCCCATTCTTAAATAAAATTCCCTGTCGTGCACCATTAGCAATACCCGATAACAGTGTAGGCATAATTGCCGCCATCAGGGCACAGGGAGAAGCCACCACCAAAAAAGTCAAAGCACGATAAATAGTAACTTCCCAACTCCAACCCCAAATTAAGGGCGGTAAAAACACCAACAACACCCCACCGACCACAACTACCCGCGCATAGATGCGTTCAAATTGCTCAATAAACTGTTGAGAAGGGGGTGCGTCCGTCTGTGCTTGTTCCACCAAACGAATCACACGCTGAATCAAACTGCTAGAAGGTGGTTTATGTACCCGAAGATGCAAAGCGCCAAAACCGTTGAGAGTTCCGGCAAAAACCTCATCCCCCACAGACTTTTCTATAGGTAAAGACTCCCCTGTAATTGCTGCTTGATTGAGGCTACTATAACCAGATATAATTATACCATCAGTAGGAATCAATTCACCTGGTTTAACAATAATTTCATCACCCACCTTGAGTTGAGTAATAGGCAGCATTTCTGCTTCTCCCCCCAGTAAAACCCGAGCTGTATCTGGTGTTAAACTCATCAAACTACGGATACTCTTCTCAGTGCGACGCATAGCGTAACCTTCGAGTGCGCCACTAATAGCAAAGATGAGGATCAAAATTCCCCCATCAATAATTAGATAGTATTCCCCACGCCATAAACCCAACCCAGCAGCACCCAGAGCAGCCACAATCATTAACAGATCAACATCTAATTCTTGTTCTTTAATCAGAGTGGTCAAACCCTCCCGGGCGCTATCATAACCACCAATCACATAAGCAGCGGGTAAAAACAGCAAAGCCCATCCTAACCAATCAACAGACAAAGCCAACCAACCCACAAACAAAAACATACCACAAAACACAGCCGCCAAAGTATCCGAACCTTCGGCAATAAATCTTGTTAAACCCCGATAACTCAGCATAATAACTCATTAATCACAATGCCCTCACCCTAAACCTTGACATTACTGTCAATGTCAAGCCTAAAATCGATAAAAACCACTTTGCGAACCTTTGCGTTTAAAAACAGATGACCACCCTAACAATCAAAGAACTCACCCAAGCAGTAGGACAAGGGATAACCCCGCGGATGGTGAGACATTACCATCAACTAGGACTATTACCACAACCACAGCGATCGCCTGGTAACTACCGCCTGTACACACATAGAGATATAGTTAGACTGCAGCGCATAGTCGCCTTAAAAAACCAAGGCTTTCAACTTAACCATATTCGCCAGATTTTAGAAATAGAACCAGAAACAGACAACAGCAAAAGCCTAACAGAGCAACTGCAAAAACAATATGGGGCCGTAATGCAGCAAATATCTCAACTCAGACAAACAGCCTCAGCATTAGAGAGCTTATTAGGACGCGATCGCCATTGTCAAATCATGCAAGCCGAGGTATTATCGCAACTCAAACTGTTAGAAGTAGAAACCCAAGTAGGACTAGGAGAACTTAATCAACTGTGGAGTGGGTTAGATGCAGAAGTACATAATCATGCAGAAGCATTTACCGAGTCATTACAGCGCATCCTTCCTGACCTGTCCGAGCGTTCGGAAATTGAACAACATTTAATAGCTCAACTAGTTTTAGCCTGTGGTGATGTGAGTTTAGTATCCTTTGTCAAACTCAGTTCAGGTGCGATCGCCACCAGTCGTAAAAGCTTAAAAACCGCGTGTAAAATAGTAGTAGATATACCCACAGTCGCCGCCGCCTTAGACCAAACCAGACTCACCCACCTAGGGTGTGAAATTATCACCTTAATTGACAACCCCCATATTACCACCGCCCCAGAGGCCGAGACAGAATTCTGGGAGCAGGACAAATGGCGGCAAAAACTTGCCCAAATCAGTAATAATAGTATATTGGTCATAGGCTACGCCCCATCAGTCCTCTTAGAGACCTGTGAAGCCATCAAGCAGCAGAAAATCGCACCAGCCCTGATTATAGGCTTACCCATAGGCTTTAGCCACGCTCCCGCGGCCAAACGCCGACTTATGCAACAACCGATACCATACATTACCATAGAAGGGACTCTAGGAGGAGGCTTACTAGCGGCCACAGCCCTCAACTCCCTAGTAGAAACCTTAATCACCAAACCCCACTGTCACTGTCATCTGACAAAAATATCAGTATCTGCGCCGCAAAATCAACCAACTAACAACCGGAGTTCCAATTAAAGCTGTCACAGAGTTGAGGGGTAAAACCAGCTGACTTCCTGGTAACTGAGACACCAAATCTGCAATTAAAGCCAAAATACCCCCCATGATAATCACAGCAGGTATTAAATTAAACTCTTGAGTAATCTGAGAGCGAGTACATGACCCCGTTGTCAAAAAGTAATGATAAATTTCATCCCAGATGTATAATTAGCGCGTCTGCTCCTAATATAAAGAGATACAATTCCAGATCCTCTAGCTTTGTCTACCCAGATCAATAATATATGTGGCAAGAAGAAAAAAAAGATAGTGCAATAGTTACTCTAGCATTATTGCTGTCTTTAGTGACTACCCCTATGACAGTACCTTTGTTTGTACCGACATCAGTGCTGGCACAATCTGCTACTGACTCTTTGCTAGCGCCTCAAACAGTGGAAGATCAGACTACAATCAAAATTGATGGTTCTACCAGCTTGGGAGCAATCAACCGCAGTTTAAAACAGAGTTTTGAGCAAGGGTTTTCTGGGACAAATGTAGAGGTTGCAACTAATGGGTCTGATGCGGCGATTTCAGCTTTGCTAAGTGGAAATATTGATATAGCAGCAATACCTCGTGATTTGACTCCAGAAGAACAAGCCCAAGGTCTGGCACAAGTATTGATTCACAGTGCAAAAATTGCTATCATAGTTAGTCAGGATAATCCCTTTGAGGGTAGTCTGACTTCTGAGCAATTCGCCGGTATTTTCAGCGGAAATATTACCAACTGGTCAGAAGTTGGAGGTACAGATAGTAATATTCGATTCATTGACCGCCCGGTAAATAGCGAAACCCGCAACACATTTCGCACCTACCCAGGTTTTCAGGGATCTGAACTTGTTACGGGCGCAAATGCTACCGTAATTCCAGAGGATGATATTACAGAAATTATCGCCAAACTGGGCAATGATGGTATTAGCTATGCCATGCTCCATGATGTATCGCGTCTGCCCAATGTGCGAGTGATTCCTGTCAATGAAACTTTACCGGATCAGCTTAACTATATCTATTCTCTGCCTTTGGTGTATGCTTACAGCCAAAATCCTAGCCCCAATTTAGATGCTTTTATCAAGTTTACCCAGGCAGTACCAGGAAAGCAAGCCATAGAAACGGCCCTGGCTGGGAGAGAAGTAGAAACACTAGAAATTCCTGGACTAGATCCTCCAGCTCCCCTATTAGATGAAGACCAGTCGCCAGAAAATATTTCTAGTTCTGATCAGATGCCTGAGATACCTTTATGGTGGCTTTCATTACCTACGCCTGTTATAATTGGGTTACTAATATGGCTGTTCCGGTTACGTCGGGCAGATCCTAAGAAGAAAGTCCCTGGTTATACTGCCGAAATTTCTCAAAAAAATGAGGACTCAACCCCCAGAAATGATACCTCTGTTACAGCAGCAACTGCTACGGGGTCTGTTGTTGTGCCTGAAACAGTGAATGATCAAGAACTGGTTGAAACTCAAAATTTTCAAGCTACAGATTCTCAAATCTCAGAAGTGGTGTTTGAAGAGGAAAATTGGCAGAGCAAATACTCTCTTGACCAAACAGCAGCACAACACCAGCCAGAATTTGATTTAAGTGCAAGTTTGCGACTAAGTGAAAATACATCGGCACGGGTGACCAATTTACAGGAAATATCCCTAGATATGAGTGAAGAGGTGTTGAATGCAGTAGCCGATGCAGCTGAACCCATCAACCATAGGACGGTCTGTGATCATCCGGAGAAGACAGATATTTTTGCAGACAGTCAAACCTTTGTAGAAATGGGGATTGACCATGAGGGTCATGGGGGGGAAGATCCATTGTTGAATCATCCCCTGGGGGATAGCTTGGCTGACGTAGCCATGGCCGCAGCACTGAATGGGGATCTGAGTATGATCCTTAAGCTGCGAAATCCAGAATGGGCTTATGTGACTTGGTACATTGATCAAACTTGTCAGGAAGCATTATCAAATAATGGCATATCTCAATTGTATCTGCGGCTGTATGATGTGACAGATTTAAACTTGAGTTATCAAGGTCCTCAACTGGTAGATGAATATGAAGTAAAGTGGGAAATACCAGAGAAATATATTCCGATTCCCCAAACATATCTGCTTGCGGGGACGCTTCGCGATCGCAATTATATCGCCGCCATAGGTTTTAAGGTAGATGATAATTGGGTAAGTATTACCACTTCTGAACGGATTCGCGTTTTTGCTACACCCCAAGAAGACACCAGAGGAGGATTGAATATCGATGGGGAGCGGAGTATGATGCTTAAGCCGCGAAATCCAGAATGGGCTTATGTGACTTGGTACATTGATCAAACTTGTCAGGAAGCATTATCAAATAATGGCATATCTCAATTGTATCTGCGGCTGTATGATGTGACAGATTTAGACTTGAGTTATCAAACCCCCCAAGTGCTACAGGAGTATGAACTAGACTCAGGAATAAAAGAGGAATATATTCCGATTCCCCGCAGCGATCGCGATTATATCGCCGCCATAGGTTTTAAGGTAGATGATAATTGGGTAAGTATTACCACTTCTGAACGGATTCGCGTTTTTGCTACACCCCAAGAAGATAGTAGGCCAGGATTTCATCTCTATGGCGACCAAAATATTATCCTCCAGCCCAAAAATGCAGAGTGGGCTTATGCCACTTGGCACATTGATGGCCAGGAAGTATTATCAAATAATGGCATATCTCAATTATATCTGCGGCTGTATGATGTCACGAATTTAGACTTGAGTTATCAAACTCCCCAACTGCTACAGGAGTATGAACTAGAGTCAGGAATAAAAGAGAAATATATTACCATTCCCCGCAGCGATCGCGATTATATCGCCGCCATAGGCTACAATATAGGTGATGATTGGGTAACTATTACCAGTTCTGAACGGATTCGCGTCTTTGGTATACCCTTGACAGATGGCACAGATAAAAATCTCCAAACGGCAAACACAACATTTCTAGATTTACCCGAGATCAGTAATGAGAGTAGTCTGATCCTTCAATTACGTACACCCAAGTGGGCTAATGCGACTTGGTACATTTCCCCAGCGGACAAGGAAATATTGCAAAATAACAGCGTATCTCAATTATATCTGCGCTTATATGATGTCACAAATTTAGACTTGAGTTATCAGACTCCCCCTCTGGTACAGCAGTACGAATGCAATGACATTGCGCCTAGTCGTTATGTGGGAATTCCCGAAACTGATCATGATTATATTGCCGAAATAGGTTATACTACTCAAGGTGGTAGCTGGGAAATAATCGTCCGTTCAGAAATAGTTCGCGTATTCAGTCGTCCCCAAACAGATTTTTGGTTGATCACAGATGCTGAATTAATTATCCACGGCTCAACAGAACCCGGTGCAAAAGTAAATATTGCTGGTAAACCCATTAAAGTAAAAACAGACGGTACATTTCACCTCCGGGTTCCTTTCTCCGATGACTCAATTAACTATTTCATGACAGCAACTGCTGCTAATGGGGAAAGTAAAACAATCCGTAGGAGGTTTTCTCAGGAAGATTCACGAGTTGAGCAAAAATTATAACTCTTTTGGGGTGGGTATCCCCTCACAGGGGTAGGTTTTTAATATTAACTGTGAAGGCACGACCACCGAAGACAAGGAGGGAAAGTAGACAAGGAAGATTTTCTACGGACAATGGTCTTTTAATGGGCTATTTTTCTTACTAAGAATACAGACTTTGTACTGTTTTTATCCGGTGGTCACCTTGTCCACCTTGTCCACCTTGTCTTGTCCTTCTAAGGGGAAGAGACTGGATTTTATTGTTTTTTGTGTGTTCCCCAATCCTTCCCAATCCTTCGGGGTGTTCCCTGTTCGGTGTTCGGTGTGTTCGGTGTGTTCCCTAATATAAAAATTACCTGTTGAAAACTTATCAAACATCCTCTGAGGAGTTATGTACCTGTGACATAAAATTATTATTCCTATGATAATTTCTAGGAAAAACTGGTTCTTCGGTACTTTTTATGGAGAACCCAGTTCAAAATCATTGAAAGCCTTATTGTGTCGGCATTTCATTGAAAATATTGGGCATAATTGTTTATAGTCCTTACCCCGTAAGGGTTTTGTTGTTATCAATCCTCGATTACCATAAAATCTACGCAAGAACCGAAAAACTTTAAATTATATTACATGAGTGGAGTAATCACTTCAGGCATATGCTAAGGTAAATTCAAATGTCTAAAAATACGTTCATTCTTTATTTTTAAGACGTTGACATTAATACCACCAAATTGATGCTTGATTTCAACGCCTTAGCTGAGTTCTCCCGTGACAATTGCATCGGCATTTGTGCATTTCTAGTCCCAGCCAACTTGATTACCTCCTTACTGACCATCATCCTCACAGTATTGCGTCGCCCAACACATCAAGTGTGGAAATCTGCGGGACTTGCTAGCATCTTCGCCTTAGCGATGGTATTCCATGTATTTACCTGGTTCATCATTGGCGTAGTCATGTTACCTACTTATATATTGCTCTCCCTAGCAATTAGCGCCTTGCTAAGTAATTTGGCAGCCATTCTTTGGCAAAAGCGCCAGATTGGGAGTCATAGTCAGGCTCAAAACGCTTGATAGGTTTTGCAGCCATCTTGTTCACACTCCCACTGCTGAGAGCACGTGGGATTATCCCTTCATCCAGCTAACCTACTTAGAGGAGTTTCCTCCCATTTCCCATTCCCAGAGGTGATTCCGTCTACAAGCTTTAGATTATGTATGCAACATATTAACCTTTAAATCTTCTTATTAAGTAGCAACACCTTTAATCGTGTATCCCGCCCAATAGTAAGGATGACTGTAAAGTTTTTCATGGGGAACAGTTTCAATACTTCTATATAAAGCTGCTAAATCAACTCCAAGTGTTCGTTCATCAGCAGTGAGATGACTTCGTAAGTCTTCATACCATTTTGTGAGATCATCCCCAGTCAGTTCTTTTAACCATAATGTTGCTTCATTTAAAGCCCTAACTGGGGATTTATTGATTTGTAGTCTTCTATAGAACTCAATCATCACTAAGGCTCTAGCAGATGATTCTACCGTCCATAGGCTACTTACCACATAAGCTACTCCTCCACAAAGAAAACCACTGGCTAAATCCACATATTCCCTGGTAATATTCTGGTGTTTAGTTACTGCACTTTCACCAGCCGCAAGAGTAACCAATTGATAACTATTTAAATTGCGATCGCGGATTTCTTCTAAGGTGATTTTATCTTGATCTACTAATACTAATGCAGATGTTTTTGGGTCATTGTAACAGTTGATAACACTGCCAGAAAAGTGAAAAATACTTTTATTAAATACAGCATTTTCTACTAAACTTTTGGTAGCATTAGCTCCCTGGATTAGTTGCGAGTTATTGAACATTCTGCTAATAATTTCTGCTTCCAATTGACCAAATTCTAGCGGAGGATAATTCGTGCTTTTCGCAGATTCGACACCAAGGAATATAGGATGCAGCAATGGCGATATACTTTGAGCTTGGACAGACAAACCTGTTTGGACACTGGGTAAATAGCTAATAGTCAACTTACTTGGTAATTCTTCCTGGGAGGGCGAAGACAGAGAAAAAAGGGCATGGAGAGGTAATCTATGTAAGTCCCGATGGGGAATTAAAATGAGTTGGGTGATATCTTTGAGTTCTTGTATAACTGTGGAAATCTGGAGAATATTTTGGAGTTTCCCCAGCTTTTGTGTCATATCCACTCGCCAAACATGATGACTTCTGCTGTGTTGGTCTTCGCCTTGAGTAAGATATTCTTGGTATGAGTGATGCCAATCTTCCAGCCAACGTTCAAATTTAATTAAGCGTCTTACAGCTTCCGCTAGAGGTACTTCATCCACAAGCAGGGATTTTTCTTCTAAGTATGTTTTAACTACATCTTGTATGGGTGTAAAGACTAAAATGGGTGATGGCGCCTGATGTTTAATAATGAAGGTATGTAACGCCACTGGGCTAATATGCCAGTAAATAATTGCTGTGTGGGGATTGAGCAGTTGTTGAACCGAAGTGTAGTAGTGTGTATAAGTGTGTTCATGGGAATCAAATAATAGCCAATTTAAACAAGAATTTTTGCCCTGTTCTGCCATTTCCCAAGCTTGTACCAACTCGCCGCACTCTACCGCTAAATCAACTCCTAATTGAGCAATTCCGCTAAATTTGAGGGCTAGTTGTCTTCTACTCTCCTCAGAAGGAGTTGGTGAAATTAGTAATTGTGTTAATAAATCACTGGCTTGTTGCTGTAGTTCTTGTGCTTGTGCTGTTTGACCTATGGCTAAATATGTTCTAATCAGAGACTGCAAAACCTCTAAATGCAATTCGCTAAACTCTGGTGTTGTTAAGGTTAACAGCGCTTGATTGTATTCAGCTATGGCTTGAGACCAATAATAACGATTTCTGGGCAGTTTTTTGCCTAAATCGTAATAAGTGTTACCTTTTTCTATATGCAATCTACCCCAACCTTCTGGATGGGTATCTGGCTGAATATATTTCAACCCTTCCTCTAAGCTGGCTAGTCTACCCTCATAGCCGCCCCGCTGCAAGGCAGGATTTTGTTTGGCGATCCCTGTTAAGGAACTTAACGGTATTTGGGTAGGTAAATGGCCCACAGCTGTCGCTCGACCAATCCAAGCTTCCCAGTAGTCAAGTTTAACTTCTAAGGCGTGGTCGTAGGAAATGATCGCTTTGGCAAATCTGGCTAAATAAAACAGCCCTAGCCCTTGGTTATGCCAAGCTAAGTGAAAGTCGGGTTTGATAGCTATGGCCTTGTCATAGGAAGCGATCGCTTCCTCTATATTTCCTAACCTTTCCAAGGCAATGCCCCGATTATACCAAGCTAAGTATAAATCTGGTTGGTTGGCAAGTGCTCGATCCCAGGAGGCGATCGCTTGGTTCCAATTTCCTAAATTAAATAATACTACGCCTCGGTCAATCCAGACCTCATGGAAGTCGGGTTGAATGGCGATGGCTTTGTCGTAAGAGGTAATAGCCTCTAGATATTTCTCATCTATAGCCAAGGCTATACCTCGGTAATACCAGGTATATGGGTCTTGTGGTTCTAAATCCAGGGCTTGGTCATAACTAGAAATTGACTCGCCGATTTGTCCCAATTTTAGCAGCGCTAAACCTTTACCAGACCAGGCCTCCGGATTTTGGGGCTGAATTTCTATAGCTTGGTTAAAGGAGGCGATGGCCGCTTCAAATTCTCCTAATTCACCTAAAGTCACACCGCGATTATACCAAGATTTGTAATGATTGGGTTTTAATGCTACGGCTTGGTCATAAGAGGCGATGGCTTGTGCAAAATCTTCTAAATGAAATAAACTTAAACCCTTGTTAAACCAATATTCAAAAGCATCAGGTTTGATTGCTATGGCTTGATTATAAGAAATTACCGCTCCTACCAAATCACCGGTTTTCCCTTGCTGAAGACCTTGATAAAAGTACTCTTGCGCTTGCATGTCATCGGAATCAGCAATAATAGCCGGTGAGAGATAATCTGCTAGCTGTTGGACTAAATTCATATTCTCATGCAGCTGCACGAACAACTCATGTAAGGTGTGCGCTACATTTGCATCTAAATTAACCAATAAATCTTGCCAATTTTCAGGAGAAGATACTATTGCCCCTCCTGTTTCTGACTTGATCATCTGAGGTTTTTCTCTTTGTGACGCCCAGAATATTGCCCTTAAATTGGCGATTACATCCTTCTCAAATGGGCTGGGCAGATTTGGCGCTGTGATTGTGGTTTCTTGATTTGTATATTCCGAGGTCACTTCTTCGGTATTGTCAGTCAATCTTTCTGAGGGAGAATCAAGGCTTGTTGCTCCTGTCGCTTGATATTCTTCTGTATCTATGGCTTGGCCCCGCCAGCCTTGAGAATCCCATAAAAACTCGCCATGGGTAGGGATTAACTCTTGTCCCCCAGAGTCCAGTGGCATATTTAATATTTCAGGGCTTATAGTTTCACTCTGTTTGTCATGTTCACCCCTTCCCCCCGTTAACAAGCGGATACCAATTTCGTCAGCAAGTTCACTCACCTTGCCAATTCCCATCTGCCCTAGTTGTATCATCTGTCTTGCTAACTGACGATTGGACTCTGGTGATAACAGCAACTTTTCGCCAAACATCACCAACCAATTTATCCAGCGATCAACACTGATACGATTCTCCATGCGTTGTAGATACTCAATCGCCCATTGTTTTCCGCGTCCTTGTTGTACACCTTCCAATAACTGGGTAAACAAAAATTCTAGATCTGCATTAGTTAGCTCAGGTAGTGGTTGTGCCACCTCAGATCCCCCTACCGTATTGAACGATGGAGTCGACTTATGACCCATGGGGTGCTTGAAAAACTTGTTAAGCCGCTGGAATAGCTGCGTGAGCATCTGTAACACTTTCCGATTTTGTCTTACGTGACATACTACCGTAACTGAATTTTTTTGAGAAATTCAGTGTAGGCTTCTCATCCAATCCAGCTAGTGCAGTGCCTAGGCCATGCAGGCTATCGGAGACGATGAGCTTTGTTTTAAGTCCACGCAATGCCCTAGCGCCGACTGTAGATTTCTTAGCGATACTTTTTCGGTAACTAATGTTCACAAATACATAATAAGTTGTGATTCTCTCTTAACCAAGGCATATCAACCAATGCGCGCAGATAAATTCCTCGCGCACCATTCAACCCCCGATTTATGATTTTATCATCTATTCTAGACTTGATGATTTTAGACCCTCCTAGATTGTTGATAATTCCACCAGTCCAACTTACCGTTTTTGATGTTTACGCTTCGTTTAGATCAACTACTATTTTGTCATATTCCTTAGCTTTGTGTTTGATGAACTGTTTGAATTTGTACTGGCTTAAAGTAAGCATTTGTCGGACTGACTTCGATCTAATTCTTCTCTTGGCTTTTCTAGACATAACAGATATCTCGAAAGTAGGAAGCAGAATTACATCAACCCAGCCCCTTACTAATAATCGCAATCCAAGTGGATAGAGGCTTATCATACACCCATAGGGGTGAAGTTAACCATATTTATATTTATCGCCCATCTCCCCATCACCGCTTAACTCCGATCTGTATTTGATTGACTAGCAGCATAATGTTGATTGATTAGTTCCTGGACAATCAACTGTGGATCGTCTGTTTCAATAGCCAGTTGCTGGGCAATTTGCTGGCGTAAATTCTCATCCTGCTGTAACATGACTAACAGCTGATCTAGGGTGACGGTTTGGGTTACTCCCTTGGTGGGTACAGTTGTGTTAAGGGCATCTGGTCCGTCATATTCCCATATTGGTTCCCTGGAAAGGCGTGTTAACAACTGCATTCCCACTTCATAGGCAACTTTTCCCACTTCACCAACACCCAACTCACCCAGATGCACTAAGCGAGCGGCTAATTCATTATTCGGCGTAGGTGATGCTAGCAATCTTTCGCCAAAGCGGCGTAACCATTGTATCCAATTTTCAGTAGAAACACGGTGTTCAAGATTATCTAGCCATTTTTGCGCCCAATCTTTTCCTCTGGCTTGATGGACACCTTCTATTAGTTCGTTGAACAGAAACTCTAAATCGCTATCTGTTAGCGGTGGGGCTGGTCTTGGTGCTAAATCATCTTCCGTATGGGAGTGAGTTCTTTGTCCGCCAAACCACCTACTAATTAGACCCTTCAACCATTGAATTAACCGCCTGAGCATTTTGTGCTACACCATTGAGTATTGTTGACCATTATACCAGCACAGGCAAGGCGATCAACACGCCCACAGACCAGCGCGAGGGAGTGTCAAATATACACAACCCATGTCCAAAAGTTTAAAATAGTTTAATCCCAAACTCGACTGGGTGCTGCTAACCAAAATTGAAAGGCACTAAAGTCTTCTATCCATGTCTTACGAACCCCTCCACCACAAGTATCGCCCAAAGAGTTTTGTAGAATTGGTCGGACAAGAGGCGATCGCCACCACCCTCACCAACGCGATTCGCACAGCTAAAATTGCCCCAGCCTATTTGTTTACTGGACCCAGAGGTACGGGAAAAACTTCCAGCGCGCGGATTCTGGCTAAGTCCCTAAATTGTCTCCACAGTGATCAGCCCACTGCTGAACCCTGTGGAGTGTGCGATGTTTGTCAAGGTATCACTAAGGGTTATTCCCTCGATGTGATAGAAATTGATGCCGCTAGCAACACTGGTGTCGATAATATCCGTGAGCTGATTGAAAAGGCGCAGTTTGCACCGGTACAGTGTCGCTACAAGGTTTATGTGATCGATGAATGTCATATGCTCAGTACCGCAGCATTTAATGCGCTCCTCAAAACATTAGAAGAACCACCAAAACACGTAGTTTTTGTGTTAGCTACAACAGACCCCCAGCGAGTATTGCCAACAATTATTTCACGCTGCCAAAAATTTGACTTTAGACGTATTCAGTTAGAGTCCATGGTGAAGCATTTAAGTGCGATCGCCCGTCAAGAAAATATTCATATTTCTCCTGATGCTGTCACCTTGATTGCTCAAATCGCTCAGGGAGGATTGCGAGATGCGGAAAGTTTACTAGACCAATTAGCACTGGTGACTGGTGAAGTCACCCCGGAGAAAGTTTGGGATTTGGTTGGTTCAGTCAGTGAACAAGACTTACTAACGCTATTAAAGGCGATCGCTCAAAACCAACCAGAAGCAGTTTTAGATTGCAGCCGTAAAATCCTTGATAGTGGACGGGAACCCCTAATTATTCTGCAAAATCTCGCCGTCTGCTATCGGGACTTACTCATAGCTAAAACTGCACCTAACCGCCAGGATTTAGTTACCTGTACCCAGCAAACCTGGATAGCACTGGTTGAATTTGCCCAGCAACTAGACATGACGATCATTTTACAGGGGCAGCAACACCTGCGCACAGCGGAACTACAAATTAAAAATACCACCCAACCGCGCTTGTGGTTAGAGGTGACATTATTAGGTTTATTACCCAGTGCTAATCTTCAAATCCAAACTGTGATTACACCTCAGTCAGTGAATCCGCCAGTTGTAGGTACAAATTATTACCCTGTTGTTTCTCCACCACCTCAGCCCACGAATCAAAACACCACCCTTAACCCAATATCTTTACCTCAGCCCACAAGTGAAAATACCACGGCTCATCCACCCGCCATCACACCACAACCTCTCACTTCCCCACCAGCAAGTGGAACTACTAACCCTCCTTCTAGAGAGAAAGTGACCACACCATCAGAGTGTGACTTAACTCAAGTTTGGCAACAGGTACTTGTGAATATTCACATACCTTCCCGCAGAGCCTTACTTGGTCAAATGTGCCAGATAATAGAGTTTAATGGGAACTTGGCTCGTATTGCGGTCAAAGGTACTTGGTTAGACGCACTCAAATCTGATCTACCCATGATTAAGGCTGCTTTCCAAGAGATTTTTCAGCGGCAAATCGAAGTTTATCTCGAAAAAGGAACTTCTTCGACTGGTAACACCACAAGAACAAATCCTCAACCACAAAATTATACTCCCGTTCAGCAACCACCAGCACCCAAATACAATCAACTTGTGTCTGACGCACCGCCGCCAGCTACACCCAAACCAGCACCAAGCAAAACCGAATCAACCACCGGTGTACCTAAGGTGCAAACCTTGTCCCCGCCACAAATACCCACACCTCCGGCTGATTGGGGAACCGAAGAGGTGGAAAGCGCAGCCCAGCGTCTAGCTCAATTCTTCGATGGGCAAATTATCCGCCTGACAGGGGATGCATTAGACTTGCCTGAAACCATGACTATATCTGAGTGGATGGACGAGTCAGAACTTGATGACGAATAAAAAAAATCCATCCAAATTTAAATTTGGAAATGGATTTTCAGTGTTAACTTGGCTGCAAAAAACTAGTTACCGGTTCCTGAATGCACGGTTTTTACCCATTTTAGACGTTTTGGTCTGAGGGACATCCGAGCAGTGGTACTGCTCATCACAACTAACCAGTGCAACATATACAAAGCACCACGTAGTGTTTGTAACAGCAACAGGAAAGATGTAGAAATATTAAATTTCTCATCTTGACGTATGCGCTTCAGTCCGGCAAACATACCCACAACAGACATACCCACGGATAGTGTAGTTACCGATCCTAAAATTGGTAGACGATGCCGAGCTAGGGCCATGAATAAATCTGGAATTGCTGCTGTGGGTAGGATATACATACTCAACATAAACATGAGCATATCCCAGGTTTTTCGCGTACCCATGCGGTTTCTGACAATTAGATCCCAGTAATCTAAATAGCGTTGATAGCCGCCTTCTGCCCAACGATTGCGCTGATGCCAAAGGGCGATGGCATTTGTGACACCCTCTTCCTGCACAGCTGGGCAAAATGTACAGTCAATGTCCCATTGGTTTAAATGTAGGCGCAAAGTCAGATCCAAATCATCCGTGATGGTTTCTTCATTCCACCCGCCACAACTTTCTAAGGCTGTACGCCGGACAAATTGACCATTACCGCGGAGTTCGCCAATACCACCCAGGGCTACACGTTGCTGCTGAAACCAGGTATCCAAAGCCATTTCTGCCATCTGACCTTGAGTCCAAAAATTTTCTTTGGCGTTAGCGATGGCTTTTCGCACCTGCACCGCCCCCACCTTTTCTCGTTGGAATAAAGGTACCACCTTGAGCAATAAGTCTGGCACTACCTGAGCATCAGCATCAAACACTGCGACAATTTCGCCCTTAGTCAATGGCAATACCTGATTTAATGCTCCTGATTTGCCGCCACTAGCTTGTGGAGAACGTCTGATAACCTTGAGTTGCTGATATTCTTGGGCTAGTTGGGCTAAGAGTTCCGGTGTCTTATCTGTGCTGTTATCGTCAATTATCCAGACTTCATATTGCCCACCTGGATATTCCAGATTGCAAAGATTCTTGACTAACTTGCCAATAACGGCTTCCTCATTTTTTGCAGCTACTAGCACAGATACACAGGGAAAATCTCCCTGGATGTTTTTGGCATAGCGCCGGGGTCTAGCAAATACCACCACTAAGGCATGAAATCCTAGAAGAGTGGTCAGTCCTAGAATCAATATTGAACCCCAAGAAGCTAAATGCAGAGCGATTGTACCGCTCCACACTACAGTCAACATGAGAGCAGCTTTGCGTCTACGTCCTTGAAACCGGGATGGTAGAGACATGGGATCCACCTCTACCACTAACTCCTGCTGATCTGCCGAGGGATCGGATAACACAGAGTTAAGTGGGTCAAGCTCTTCGTAATAATCATCTTCGGGCCAGGAATTCGCTGGCATAGGTTACTTGATTCAAAAACCAGTTGTTATACAGCTGAAAAAAAGCAAGGAATCCAACACTTGAGAGCGCTGATTTCTGCTTTTATTGCTTCAGCTTCTTTGTTAAAAGCCAATGCATATTAATTGTAACCGAATTTTTAACATTTCTTAGCACCAAATTTGGAGTTTCAAAGTATTTTGGATGATTTATTAGGTTTAGGTTTTACAGTGACCAGCCCCAAGAAAGTAGATTATGGGGAACTGTACCTTGTGAGCACTCCACCCTGTTGCCGTAACCCACTAAAATTAGTAAACACCTTCCTTTTGCAATTAGGAGTGCATGTGTGCCACAATCTGCTAAATGTTTGCTGATTGGCTCAACTGAGATTTATAGTGGTAAATCTGCAACTGTTTTGGGTTTGTCTCATCAGCTACAGCAAAAAGGACTAGATATTGCCTACGGTAAACCCCTGGGCACTTGTTTTAGTGCATCTGGCGGAACCTTAGTTGAGGAAGATGTCCAGTTTATTGCTCATAGTCTGAACTTACCAAAAAACCGTGTTGCGGCCACAATACTGGCTTTGGATGAGGTCAATGTCCAAAGACGCTGGCGCGGCGAAGACAACACCAATTATCGGCAGTTATTAAAACAGCAATATTTGCAAATTTCCCAGGGAGATTTAGTGTTGCTAGAGGGACCAGGTGATTTGACACAAGGCAGTCTGTTTGATTTGTCCTTGTTACAGGTTGCTGAGACGTTAGATGCGGCTGTACTGTTGGTAACACGTTATAGTTCACTGCTCTCAACTGGGGCCTTATTATCTGCCAAGCGGTATGTGGGCGATCGCTTGGTGGGAGTTGTGATTAATGATATCCCTAGCGAACAATTAGAAATAGTTGACGCTCAATTATGCCCGTTTCTAGAAAAGCAAGACATCCCTGTATTGG
This sequence comes from Anabaenopsis sp. FSS-46, assembly GCF_029891665.1. NCBI lineage: Bacteria > Bacillati > Cyanobacteriota > Cyanophyceae > Nostocales > Nodulariaceae > Anabaenopsis > Anabaenopsis sp. FSS-46. The sequence goes on from NZ_JANQDG010000130.1 coordinate 43,194, forward strand.
CCACATTGCCGAAAAGTGATTTACTCCGCAGTGTCAGCGTTGGTGAACTGGTAAACCAGTTAAAGGCGGAAGTTCTCTGTCGTCGAGATCGCTTGGATTTGATGGTGGAGAGTTTGGCAATTGGGGCAATGAATGTCAATGCGGCTGTGAAGTATTTCCACAAACGCCGAAATATGGCAGTAGTCACAGGAGGCGATCGCGTGGAAATTCAACAAGCCGCCCTAGAAACCTCTACACAATGCCTGATTTTGACTGGACAGCTGCCACCACCTGCCTTTATTCTCAGTCGTGCTGAAGAGCTAGAAATCCCCATCCTATCGGTTGACTTAGATACCCTAACCACTGTGGAAATTATCGACCGGACCTTTGGTCAAGTACGGGTACATGAACCCATCAAGGTTCACTGCATTCGCCAGTTGATGGCCGAGAATTTTGACATTGATCGCTTGTTATCTAAACTAGGCTTAACTGCCCCAGGGACATTAGCTTAAGTGAAGCTGGAATCCCCCGTGTTTAGGCGTGGGGAGTGTCCAGCAGCTATTGAGCTACTGAAGCAAACATCATAAAAATGTAGCAATATGTAACTATATTTGGCTGTTCACCTACACTCTGTTTGGTAGAATAACTGGGTTGTTTAATGTGATTACGTCCATCTTTGAGCCAGTCAACAGACCTTACCAACCTAGATACATTAGCGCAGGAACTGGCGACCATCCAACAAACGGGTTCTAAGCGAATCGCCTTGTTGGGTTCTCGTCATGTGCCAATTACGCATCAAAATCTCATTGAGATGATGACCTATGCCTTGGTTCTATCAGGCAATCGGGTCATCACCTCTGGGGCTACAGGGACAAATTCAGCTGCCATTAAGGGAGCAATGCGGGCTGATCCCAATTTATTGACGGTGATTTTACCCCAAAGTTTGGAACGTCAGCCCCATGAATCACGCCAACAACTAGAGCAGGTGATGCATCTGGTAGAAAATTCCAGTAATGATAATCTGTCTTTAGCTGAAGCTAGTTACATTTGTAACAAGGAGATTATCTCCCGATGCCAGCAACTCATCTGTTTTGCTTTTCACGACAGTCGTACTCTGCTGCAAACTTGTGGAGATGCAGAAGAACAAAGAAAAGTTGTCACACTTTTCTACTTTGACTAAAGTGCAGTAAGTCCTCGCCCTGGTAATGATAGATATAGGAAACTGCGAATTGGTAACAGGTAACCACCTGTTACCTGTTCATCACAGCTAACTACAAATACATTGATTGGTTTAATCATGCTATCGCAACTGCCTGTGTCTGTTATTTTGTTGTATTCTATTGCTGCTGCTGCCCTTCTGATTTATCTGCCCTTTCTATTGGTAGCTTATGCGCGGGTGCGGATTGGCTATGAAGCCCTTGCTACTCCTCGCGCCATGTTTGATAAATTGCCCCCCTATGCTCAAAGAGCCACTTGGGCGCATCAAAACTCTCTGGAAGCATTTATGTTGTTTGCCACCGCCGCACTGATGGCATATGTAACTGGGGTAAATTATACTACAGCAACAGTGGCGGCGATCGCTTTTGTGGTGGCGCGTTTGCTATACTCAGTTTTTTATATTTTGAATATACCCCTATTGCGATCGCTGATGTTTGCCATTGCCTCCCTGAGCTCTGCTACTCTGATTATCTCCAGCATCATTCAAGCCCAGAGTTAATTGGGCAGTAGAAATGCGGGTTGAAAATCACCGGTAAACCGAAAATCTAAAATTGTTTATGGCTTCTACATATTCCTTTGACATTGTGAGCGACTTTGATCGACAAGAGTTAGTGAATGCGGTCGATCAAGTTATGCGAGATATCAAAGGTCGTTATGACCTCAAAGATACTCAAACCACTGTAGAGTTAAACGAGCAAACCATTAATGTCAGCACTGACAGCGAGTTTACCTTAGATTCTGTTCACAACATCCTCCGGGAAAAAGCCGCCAAGCGTCAGCTTTCTCAGAAAATTTTCGAGTTTGGCAAAGTTGAATCAGCTAGTGGTAACCGTGTACGTCAAGAAATCACACTCAAAAAAGGCATCAGTCAGGAAATAGCTAAACAAATTTCCAAATTGATTCGGGACGAATTCAAAAAAGTACAAGCCTCAATTCAAGGTGATGCTGTACGAGTTTCAGCTAAAGCTAAGGATGACTTACAAGCTGTGATGCAGCGTCTGAAACAAGAAGACCTTCCTGTGGCTTTACAATTTACCAATTACCGTTAAACAACCTATGGGGTGGATTTTATCCACCCCATACCATTGTTTTCAAATCAGGTTCGATAGTTTTTCGCTAATTATTAACTAGTTAACTGCCTTCCGCATTAGCTGAGATTAAAGAATTTTGTGAGTGTGGGAATGCTGCTTAACATTGTCTTCTTTAGTGACAACTCTAGCGGCATTCAGTACGCGCTTACGCTCCGTTGAATATTGAAAATCAGTGTAGGTTGTACCTAAAGGAATGAGGGACTGTGCAGTTTCACGTCGTTTGTAGGTGCGAGCTGCAGCAAACACCCGCACAGCGAATTCTTCCCCAAACTGAGTCGAATCTGGAAAGCCATCTGGTAGCACAGGTGTATTGCCATCCAGAACAGATCCCAGGGTGGTTGCACAAGCCAGCTTATAAGAGGTGGGAATACCTTTGAACAATGCTTCTAGAGCAGCAGAGGGAATTGGTTCTACTACTTCCACTTGATAAACTTCCCCATCTTCCTTAATGAAGCAGGTTGATAGACCTATAACAATATAATCGTTAGCGGTGAGATCCGGTGCATCTTCATAGGAAATTGCTGTTGTCATAAAAATTTTCCCAACCTTCAAAATTACGATGTGTGCTTGAGTGCTATACTTTTCCGTCGCCTACAGCATGAGTTAGAGTAGGCACGATACCTGACGGCAACAAGCAATGAGCTAAATCAAGGCTTGTGGGCATTCTAGCAATTTGTTGCTCTTACTACTTGATTAGTCTTAAAGATTGATATTTATCTTATGGGTGAGGTATTAAATATGAGGTTCGAGCATTAATTGTTTAAGTAATGTGAAGTCTTATACGGAACTTATGTAGTGGTGTCAATGGAGATAATAAGTAATTATATAGCCTTTTTCAGCTAATTGTACTACAGACGGAAACATAGTATATATAAGCAATAACACCCGTCAAGAAAAGCTATCTATCCGTATAAATTCGTACTACTTACCTTATGGTAATACATTTAATATTTCCGCTTTCTGAACATCAGGATTTACGAGTACTACTGGAAATTGATTAGGGTCAAATTTATACCCTTGCTGTTGTCTAATAATATGAGCTTGATGGGGGTCGAAATTACGCTGAAATTCGCTTTGCAAACTCTCAACACGTTCTTCCATCAGCTTGACCTCAGTCTTGACTTCTCGCAACCTATTCTGCTGTGTCCAATGATAAGGCAGAAGTTGTACCAGGGCAGATACTGCTGCAGTGCAGAGGACTAAGTTAACTGCTATTTTAGCTGTGGTTTCCAGGGCTATAACCTGGTAGGAACGTTGACGAAGATGCCGTTTTGGTCGAGGAGCAGCCCGGCGTTTTTGTATAGGTTGTACCGGCGGTCTAGACGGTTGAATGGCGTTCATTATGCTTAAAAAACCTGACTAATTTCATGACAACTTCATAGAATGCACACTGACGGGGTTTACACCTTTACTTAGCTGTCATATTACTTCATTTTTCCGAAATTGCTACACGTATATTTAAAGTTAAAATGTTACTCTATATGAGCAAGTAGCTAGCATTTAAAAACTTCTAGCATTTAGCCACTAGCACCCCGTTTACCCGATTATTATTCTTTTATAAGATTATGTCAATTCCGAGTCATGGTTATTTTTTTTCACAGGGCTTCGGGGATATGTAATCTTGCCTTGTTTTGAATAAATCTCCCAGATGTTGTCGGGTAAAGTTGAAAGGTTTTCTATTTGACTAAAAGAATATACTTATAAAGACAACAACCAGGACTGGCCTGATTGTTGTTTGAGAGTGGGGCGATTTTGAATCTACCCCGGTTACCATGTCAGAACGTGGCGTTATTTATAGAGTTCTGTTGCTAAACGCCAAGCCAGAATTCCTGGAATCAGCGCTACAGCTAGAGCAATGTACACCTGAGTGTCTGATATAGGCATGGTTTGAACCCTCCTGAGCTTCAAATCAATATTGAACAGTTCGTTTACTACTTTTCACTGTTTTGCCAAGAATGTGGAATATCTTGTTACAAGATGCAACAAAAACAGTGATTTGTCATTAAAAAAATTTATAAAACTATGGATTTTTATTTGGGGATCGATTTCGGTACATCTGGGGTTAGGGGTGTGGTGATTAATCATGAAGCTTGCACCCAGGCAGAAATCAAGCATCCTTGGGCAGATGGGGCTGTTACTAACTTAGCAGATTCGTGGCATGGGGCTTTATTTCGACTGCTGACACAAATACCAGAGAAATTGCGCCGAGAAATCAAGGGGATCGCCATTAACGGTACTTCTTCCACAGTCCTGCTGTGTGATGCGGCTGGTCAGCCTGTAGATGCACCTTTATTGTATAACGATGGGCGGGGATCAGTGGTGCTGCCGCAATTAAAAAGTCTTGCACCACGGCAAAGTAACGTATTAAGTGCAACTTCTAGCCTAGTAAAATTGCTGTGGATGGTGCAACAGCCGAGTTTCAGCAAAGCGAGATATTTTCTGCATCAAGCCGATTGGTTAGGATTTCTGCTGCATGGGTATTTGGGAATTAGCGATTACCATAACGCTTTAAAGCTGGGCTATGACGTGGAAGAGTTGAAATATCCACAATGGCTAGAAAAACTAGAATTACCGATTCAGTTACCCAGAGTTTTACCCCCCGGTACTCCCATTGCCAAATTGCGCCCGGAAATAGCAACTCAGTTTCATTTCCCTGATGATTGCTTGGTGTATGCTGGTACAACTGATAGTATTGCCGCTTTCTTGGCTAGTGGGGCCAAATCCCCCGGGGAAGCGGTGACATCCTTGGGTTCGACCTTGGCGGTCAAACTATTGAGTCGTACCCGAGTAGAAGATGCACGATATGGTATTTATAGCCATCGCTGGGGTAACTTGTGGCTGGCTGGGGGTGCTTCTAATACTGGGGGGGCGGTGCTAAAGCAATTTTTTAGTGATGCTGAGTTAGAAAGATTGAGCAGCGAAATTGATATTACAAGAGCCAGCGAGTTAGATTATTATCCATTGTTGCAGCCAGGCGATCGCTTTCCCATTAATGATCCGGCTTTACCGCCGCGATTAACACCACGCCCTGAGAGTAGTGTGGAATTTTTGCATGGGTTGTTAGAAAGTATTGCCCGAATTGAGGCTAATGGGTATAAATTATTGCAAAAAATGGGGGCAGATAAATTAACTCGTGTTTACACTGCCGGGGGTGGTGCGGTAAATTCTACTTGGTCTGGCATTCGTGAACGACATTTAAAGGTGTCTGTGATGTCGTCGGTGCATAGGGAAGCTGCTTATGGTACGGCGCTTTTGGCCATGAGAGGGACTGATTTTTTTAACTAGCCACTGGACTGCACAAGTGTCACAGAAGATTTATACAGTTGCTCTAACAACCGATCCAAAAAAGCTAACTGCTGCGCCAGTAGTAGTCGCTGTTGCTTGTTAACTTTGAGTTGGGTTTTGAATCCTAGTAGCATTTTGTCACCAAGCGAAAAGATGACAGGTTTTGAGTAAATGTGATTATTTGTTAGTATTAGTTAATGAACGATTAACTAATACTAACCCTCGATTTAACTGGGAAGCACCCATTAACTTTCTTGGTTAACCTTCTCAAATCTCCTGTTTGTCTGTCATCTCCGCCTGATGCTTTTCCTGTCCATGAATCCTTCTTCCAGGCTATGGCAAAATTTATAAGAGTCCTTCCAGAATTACTTGTCCCCGCATGACCGCAAATATTAGCAACCTCCCTAGTCTCTATGACCCATTTACCACCGAAGCCAGGTGGCAAAAATTTTGGGAAGAAAACCAAGTTTACAAAGCTGACCCCAATCAAGGCGGTGAACCTTACTGTATTGTGATTCCCCCTCCTAATGTCACGGGGAGTTTACACATGGGTCATGCTTTTGAAAGTGCCTTAATTGATACTCTGGTGCGCTATCACCGCATGAAAGGGCGTAACACCCTATGGGTACCGGGAACTGACCACGCCAGCATCGCCGTTCACACGATGTTAGAAAAACAACTCAAGAAAGAGGGTAAAACTCGCTACGAACTGGGGCGCGAGGAATTCTTAGAACGCGCTTGGCAATGGAAGGCGGACTCTGAGGGTACAATTGTTAATCAGTTAAAACGTTTGGGTGTGTCGGTTGATTGGACACGGGAACGGTTTACTTTAGATGAAGGTTTATCAAAAGCTGTTCTGGAAGCCTTTGTAAGTCTCTATGAGTCAGGATTAATTTATCGTGGAGAATATTTAGTGAATTGGTGTCCTGCTTCTGGGTCGGCGGTGTCTGATGTAGAAGTGGATAATCAAGAAGTTGATGGGAATCTTTGGCATTTCCGCTATCCCCTGAGTGATAATTCTGGGTTTGTGGAGGTGGCGACCACTCGACCGGAAACTATGCTGGGTGATACTGCTGTGGCTGTTAACCCCAATGATGAAAGGTACTCTCATTTGATTGGTAAGACCCTCACTCTACCAATTATGAATCGGGAAATTCCCATTATTGGTGATGAGTTTGTTGATCCCACTTTCGGAACTGGTTGTGTTAAGGTGACTCCAGCCCATGACCCGAATGACTTTGAAATGGGTAAGCGTCACAATCTGCCGTTGATCAATATTATGAATAAGGATGGAACTCTTAATGCTCAGGCTGGGGAGTTCCAGGGACAAGACCGCTTTGTGGCTAGGAAGAATGTGGTTTCTCGCTTGGAGTCAGAGGGTGTGCTGGTGAAGGTGGAGAATTATAAGCATACTGTTCCTTATAGCGATCGCGGTAAAGTCCCGGTAGAACCACTATTATCTACTCAGTGGTTTGTGAAAATTCGCCCCATGGCTGATCAAGCTTTAGAATTTCTGGACGGGCAAAATTCGCCGGAGTTTGTCCCCCAACGCTGGACTAAGGTTTATCGTGATTGGCTGGTTAAGTTAAAGGATTGGTGTATCTCTCGTCAATTATGGTGGGGTCATCAAATTCCGGCTTGGTATGCGGTGAGTGAAACCGGCGGCCAAATTACCGATAATACCCCCTTTGTGGTGGCAAAATCAGCCGCTGAGGCTTGGGAAAAAGCTAAAACACAATTTGGCGAAAATGTCAAGTTAGAACAAGACCCAGATGTGTTAGATACTTGGTTTTCTTCTGGGCTTTGGCCATTTTCAACTTTGGGTTGGCCAGAACAAACGCCGGATTTAAGGACTTATTACCCTAACACTGCTTTGGTGACTGGTTTTGATATTATCTTTTTCTGGGTGGCCAGAATGACGATGATGGCCGGACACTTTACTGGGAAAATGCCATTTAATGATGTTTACATTCACGGGTTAGTTCTGGATGAAAACGGTCAGAAAATGTCGAAAACTAAAGGTAATGGGATTGACCCACTATTATTAATTGACAAGTATGGTACTGACGCGCTGCGCTATACCTTAGTTAAAGAAGTGGCGGGGGCGGGTCAAAATATCCGCCTGGAATATGACCGCAAAAAGGATGAGTCGTCATCGGTGGAAGCGGCGCGCAACTTTGCTAATAAGTTATGGAATGCGGCCCGGTTTGTCATGATGAATTTGGATGGACAAACGCCGCAACAGTTAGGTCAACCACTGGCTACAGAATTAAGTGATAAGTGGATTCTTTCCCGTTATCATCAAGTTATCAAACAAACTAGTAATTACATTGATAACTACGGTTTAGGGGAAGCGGCCAAAGGTCTGTATGAGTTTATCTGGGGTGATTTTTGTGACTGGTATATTGAATTAGTCAAATCCCGGTTACAAAAAGATGCCGATCCCGCATCCCGCAAGGTAGCACAACAAATTCTTGCCTATGTCCTGGAAGGGATTTTAAAATTACTGCATCCCTTAATGCCTCACATTACTGAGGAGATTTGGCAAACTCTCACCCAACAACCAGGGGATTCTTTAGAAAGTTTATCTTTACAAGCCTATCCGCAAAGCGATAATCACCTGATTAATCCCGATTTGGAAGCACAGTTTGAATTGCTCATTGGTACAATCCGTACGATTCGGAATTTACGCGCTGAGGCGGATATTAAGCCAGGGGCGAAAATTACGACCAACTTGCAAACTGATAATCCCCAGGAACAGCAAATCCTCACAGATGGACGGGCGTATATTCAAGATTTGGCTAAGGTGGAGAATTTAACTATTGCTGGTGTGGGGGAAGCTTCTCCCGCAGAGGAACCCGTCCCAGAAATGGTGGAGAAAAAACCTCTGAGGGGTTTAAAGACAATTGCTTTAATTATTGTACTGCTTGTCTTTACTAGGATAGGTTTAGCGACGGGGAAGGCAATTTATGAAATTCCCTTAATGGGGAGATTTTTTGAAATAGTTGGTTTGGGTTATGCATCTTGGTTTGTTGTACAAAATCTCCTCCTAGCTGAGGACAGACAAAAGCTTTTAGCTGTGTTTTCTGCGCCGCGCCATCCCAAGGAAATCTTACAAACAGAATTACAACAGCCACCAGCACCAGAAAATGCCATTGCTGGTGTTGTGGGTACTGTACAAGTGGTAATTCCTTTGAGTGGGGATGTTGTAGATATTGCTACTCTGCGGGCTAAACTGGAAAAAAGCCTCAACAAAGCCGAAGCTGAGGCTAAGTCTTTGAGTGGGAGGTTAAGTAATCCGAAGTTTGTGGATAAAGCGCCAGCAGAAGTGGTACAGGGAGCCAGAGATTCTTTAGCAGAAGCTGAGAAACAAGCTGAAATTTTGCGCGATCGCTTGCGTAGTTTAACATAGGTCTAATGGGTAATGGTTAAATACAAATTAACCATTACCTATGAACTTACAGCGCATTTTATCTGAGTTAGGTACACAAGGGCGGACACCGATAGCTACCGCTTGCGTAAGCCATTGCCCACCCCAGAAGATTTATGATATTAATGTGTTTACTTTATTGATTTTAAAAGTGCTGTAAATCATATTTTACTTTTCCCCACGGCTGAAAATCAAGCCATGCTATATCTAGCTCAAGTACATAAAAAGAAATTTTCAGATAACTTTCACTTACGCTTGTTAGCACGTCAAGAAAGTCCAAACCTGTGGGTAATTATCCCTGAAGAGAGTGTGATTTCTGTGGGTAAAGAAACTAAGATGAGTGATAACTTGCTGGTTTTAGTGCAGCTTTCCCCTGAAGGTGATATTGAAAGTTTAGAAGATGCTAAGGACTGGGTAATAAATTTAGTGCAAACCTACCTCAGCATTGGTATGACACCAAAACAGTTAGAAGAAGAAGTAGAACTTGCCGAAAACTGGCGACAATCTCTAACTTTACAAAATCAAGAATTAGCTCGTCGTACTCTAGAACTAGAAGCACGTCGCGAACAGATTCAAGCCTTAGAAGAACGTCTTCGACGTGACAGAAATCGTCACCATGGAGACTCTGGTTAAACAATTCAAATCTAAGTTTATGTGGGAAAAAATCACCTGATCCCGAAACCCTCTCCTTGGTAAGAAGCTATTCATTACCCACATTTTTCTTAACAATCTTGAAACATTTATGTGGCAACGGTTTCAACGCTTGAAAATTTCCCTACTCTTGACAAAATGTACCTTATTCTTATTGATAAAAACCTTATTTTATTGATAATCATCAA
>NZ_JANQDG010000131.1:0-22057 GCF_029891665.1 Anabaenopsis sp. FSS-46
CTTAGTAAGAAAAATAGCCCATTAAAAGACCATTGTCCGGATAAAATCTTCCTTGTCCACTTTCCTTCCTTGTCTTCGGTAGTCTTGCCTTCACAGATCATATTAAAAACCTACCCTTGTAAGGAAGGGGGTGGGGTCAAACAATAGTTGATACACTAATCATGACTTGACAAAGATCCTCTAATTAATATTTGAAACTTACCAATTTATCAGGAGGAAATGCGCCATTTTCAGTAATGATGGCTGTAATTAATTCAGCTGGGGTAACATCAAAAGCCGGATTGTAGAAATCAACAGCCCCTGGTGTCAATATAGTATCGCCAACTTGGTATATTTCCCCTGGGTGACGTTCCTCGATGGGAATTTTACTACCATCGGGTAAACTAAAATCCACAGTAGACAAGGGAGCCGCAACAAAGAAAGGTATATGATGAGCCTGAGCAGCGATCGCCACACTATAAGTACCAATTTTATTAGCAGTATCACCATTAGCAGCAATGCGGTCAGCACCCACCACCACAGCATGAATTAAACCCCGTTGCATACAATGGGCAGCCATACTATCAGTAATTACCGTAACTGGAATACCTTCTTGAACACATTCCCAAGCCGTAAGTTTTGCCCCTTGCAAACGGGGGCGAGTTTCGTCAGCAAAGACACGTTCTAATCGTCCCGACTTCCAAGCAGAACGCACAACACCCAATGCTGTACCATAGCCAGCAGTAGCTAACGCCCCCGCATTACAGTGAGTGAGAATTGTCAGCTTTTGTGGGGTTGGGGGTAATGCGGCCAAACCATGGTCACCAATAGCGTGACAGGTTTGTAAATCTTCAGCATGAATAGCTTCGGCTGTTTCCCAGAGCTTTTGTGTAATTTCTGTGACAGTTCCTAGAGTTTCATAAGCAGTTTTCATCATGCGGCTAATAGCCCAAAATAAATTAACTGCTGTGGGGCGTGTAGAACGCAACAAATCGGCGACCTTTTCTAAGCGTTCTAAAAACTCGTGGTGATTTTGGTTCTCAATTTCTCTTGCACCAAGATAGATCCCATAGGCGGCCGCGACACCAATAGCTGGCGCACCGCGAACAATCATAGTTTTAATCGCCTGCGCCATGTCTTCACTGCGGTGAATTTGGACGACAGTATACTCATTAGGGAGGCGAGTTTGGTCAATTAGGGAAACGGAATTATTCTGCCAAATAACGGGGTAAAGCATGGGAGAAAATTAAGAAGATGGTGGGGATGTATAAGCCTGGTGCCTATTGGGGAAAATAAGCGATAATCATGGCTACTTGGGGTTGATTACGAGCGATGACTTCTGGTGCATAACCCAGAAGTGAAAATAGTTGACTTTTTTGCTCAACAGTCCCATTTAACACCAATAGGTCGTTAGTTTTGAGTAATCGAGAGACTTGACGCACAAAATTACCACGCACCTTTTGAATTGGTGTGTCTGGAGGTGCTGGAATATCTGTAGGTTGCACAGTGGTTTCTCGTACTGGTTCCACTTGTAATAGTTGTAGCGATGCTTTGAGTTCCGTGGCTAGGGCTTTGGCTAATTGGATATTTGCCCCAAAAGAAGTCGCGTAAGTTTGTTGGGTGGTGAACGCTAAAAATACTCGCCTTGTATGCTCAATTGGTAATGGAAACCGAGTTACTAGAACTGGGACTGAACTGCGATTAACAATCTTGTCAATCACACCGCCAAATAAATTTTCTTGATAAGTTGAGTAACCCTTCCAACCGCAAATAATCACACTAGCTTGTTGTTCTTCTGCGACACGAGCAATACCTTTATCAATTGATTCATCAATGCGACCAATGGTGGTAACCTTGGTAACAGCAGCATGAGCAATCATTTCGGCAGTGGATAATAATTGATTTTGTCTAGTCTTATCCTCTGGGGAAATGATGGAATTTTTCTCTAGTAAAATATGTAGGGGTAACAAAGTCCCTTTTGCAGATTTTGCGAGAATAATTGCCAACTGGAGCAAATTATCCTCAGTGCTGGGGTTAGCAACTGGGACTAAAACGCGATCGCCTATGTTGAGGTTGTTGGCTTTTTGACTAGTGAGTTCTCCCTGGTTAAGTTTTTGTCCCCACTGTGCTGTAATCCAAGGAGAAGCAACACAGGTAACTAAAATCATGGCGATGGTGCCATTCACAGTTAACTGGTCAACCAAATCGATTTTATAAGCAACGGTAATAGCCGCGAGAGTGGAAGCAGCTTGAGCCACAGACAGCCCAAACATTACCATAATATTGTCAAAATTCAGTCCAAATAACTTACCAGCACCCCAAGCCGGAATGAACTTGACAATAATGGCAACAGTCACCATGACACCCGATACTAGCAGCGATCGCGGCTCTTGAATCAGAATCCGGGGATTTACCAACATCCCCACAGAAATCAGGAAAAATGGCACAAACAGGGTATTACCGATAAATTGAATCCGATTCATTAGGGGGCTGAGGTGAGGTATTAGTTGAGTAATAGCAACCCCTGCTAAAAAAGCCCCAATAATTGGCTCAATTTGGACTAATTGTGCTCCGTAGGAAACCACAAACAAAGTAGCTAAAACAAAAGTAAACTCTGCCCCTTCGTCGTGTCCAAAGCGCTGAAAAAACCAGCGTCCCACACGGGGAAGTCCCCAAAGTGTGAGAAAAGTGTAGGTAATCAGTGAGGGAATTAGGAATAGCCAGAACCCCAGGGTTAAATTACCTTCATGTGCCCTCACCACCACCGCCAATACTAAAAGTGCCAGAATATTGGTGATTAAAGTCCCCCCCAGAGTGGTAGTCATTACCTGCGATCGCATAATACCCAGTTTGCTTGCGATAGGTAATGCTAGAAGAGTATGAGAAGCGAAACATGATGCCACAAGAATACTTGGCAATAAATCGTAGCCGATGGACACCATGGCAGCAGCACCTAAAATCATAGGTACTAGAAAGGTAGCTAATCCAAAGATAACCGCCTTATCAGCGTTGTATTTCATGTCATCCAGGCTAGTTTCCAGACCTGCCATGAACATGAGAAATAATAAACCTACTGTACCCAGTAGTATAATTGTGTTATCTCGTGCCAACAATCCCAGGCCATTGGGACCGACTACAACCCCAGCCAAAATTAACCCCACAATGCCAGGTAGTCGAATTTTCTCAAATAACAGGGGAGCGATGAGCATAATCCCCAAAATCATCAGAAATACCGGTACTGGGTCTTTGATGGGTGTTGAGATCAGGGTAGTCATTAATAAATTATTCATATCCTGTCCTAGGGTTGCGATAGCGCGATCGCTGCTGCAAGCAGATCGCATCTGGATTTTACATCACTTACGCAAAATACCCGTCAAACTCTCATTTCTCCGTTTCTTCTGTGCCTCTGGTGGTTTATTCTTCGGTGACTTTTGCGTAAGTTCTATTTTAGAAGGTCAGTAGCTACTATCTGATTGATGTCAGTCCCAATACAGAATCAAGATGCGAAAAAAAGGTGAGTTATCCTCACCTGATTAATTAATCAATGCAGTTAGTTTTGATCATGTCATGTTGATTAACCGGAGATGATATCAGTCCCTATCGCCCTAGATAACATTAGATGCTTGCTTTTGAAAGAAAGCAGCCATAACTCTTTCAGTTATTTGACGACTAGTTAAACCTAATTCGGCCTTAGATTCTTCCGGTGTGGCATGGTCTACTAAAATATCGGGTACACCAATACGCTTGACAGGAACCACAACATCAGAATCTAGTAGTGCTTCGGCCACAGCAGAACCAAAACCACCCATAACACAGCCTTCCTCCAACGTAACAACGCGGCCGATTTGCTTGGCCAGGGGTACAATTAATTCTGTATCCAAGGGCTTGACAAAACGGGCATTGATCACAGTTGCCTCGATGCCATGTTCACTGAGTATTTGTGCTACTTGCATACTAGGATGTACCATGGTGCCGTAGCCGATAATTAAAACATCATCGCCGTGACGAAGGATTTCCCCTTTACCGATATCTAAAGGTTCCCAGCCTTCTTCCATGAGGGGAACACCGTAGCCGTTACCACGGGGATAGCGCATGGCAATTGGTCCACTGGTATAGTTAATACCAGTTACCATCATGCGTTGTAGTTCCGCTTCGTCCTTAGGTGCCATCATCACCATATTAGGAATACAGCGCAGATAGGCAATATCATACATACCTTGGTGGGTAGGGCCATCGGCACCGACAATTCCCGCCCTGTCTAAACAGAAGAACACAGGCAAGTTTTGAATACAAACATCATGAATGATCTGGTCGTAAGCCCGTTGGAGGAAAGTTGAGTAAATGGCCGCCACAGGGCGCATTCCTTCACTGGCTAAACCGGCACATAGGGTAACGGCGTGTTGTTCAGCGATACCCACATCGATATATTGATTGGGTAGTTTAGCCTGGAGTTTATCTAAACCCGTTCCCGTAGCCATTGCAGCTGTAACCCCAATAACTTTGGGGTTTTGTTCCGCGAGTTTAACTAATGTGTGGGAAAAGACTTTGGCATAGGAGGGAGGTTTGGGCTTGGTAGAGGGAATAGCTTTCCCTGTGGTCAGGTTAAATGGACTTTGGGCATGGTAGCCTACTTGGTCTTTTTCGGCGATTTCATAGCCTTTGCCTTTAACGGTAATCACATGCACCAAAACCGGCCCTGTCATTTCATGGGCTTGGTGGAAGGTAGCAATTAACTCCTCTAAGTTATGACCATCCACTGGTCCAATATAAGTAAAACCTAGTTCTTCAAAGACTGCGCCTACCTTGGGAACTGCTAAACGCTTCATTCCTTCTTTGATGCGTCCGAGTTCGGGAGATAAAGATTCACCAACAAAGGGAATCTGTTTAAACTGTTCCTCAAAATTATCTGTGATAAACTGCACCGGTGGACTGAGGCGCATTTTATTCAGGTAACGGGGAATTGCTCCGACGTTGGGAGAGATGGACATCTCATTGTCGTTGAGAACAACTAGCAGTTTAGTTTTAGGTAAGTGTCCTGCATGGTTGATGGCTTCTAAAGCCATTCCTCCAGTTAAAGCACCATCACCAATTACGGCTACTGATTTAAATTTTTCTCCTTTCAATTCTGCCGCTAAAGCCATACCCAGTGCGGCGGAAATACTGGTAGAAGCGTGTCCAGCACCAAAGTGATCAAATTTGCTCTCACACCGCTTGAGATAGCCTGCAATGCCATCTTTCTGTCTGAGGGTATGAAAGTTGTTGTATCTTCCGGTAATTAGTTTATGGGGATAAGCTTGATGTCCTACATCCCAAATGACTTTATCCCGATCCAAGTCCAGTGTCTGGTAAAGTCCTAGTGTTAACTCTACAACTCCTAAACCAGGCCCTAGATGTCCCCCACTTGTTGCTACGGTTTGTAGGTGCTTGTCTCGGATCTGGCGGGCGATTTGTTGCAATTGCCGGATTGACAAACCATGCAACTGGTTAGGATGGGTGATTTCACTCAGATGCATATTTATGGGGTGTTCCTCTCTAAACTCTACTTCTATCATTTTTTAATTTTCCCACGGTGGGGATGTCTCTGGAATGATTTAGTCACAATTATTCCGCTGGTCATTTTTCTGTAGGTGCGATCACGTCGGGTGTGAGTGACATTTCTAGTTGTGGTTGCTGTCTTTGTAAATATTGACTCAATACATACGCCATATCTCCACGGGTCATAGGCCGTAATGGTAAGATGTTATTTTGGTCGTCTGTGTTGATCAATCCTTCGGTAACTACTGTGGCGATCGCTTTCCTAGCCCATACTGGAATTGATTCTGCATCTGGATGCTGATCAAGTATTTCATTTACGATGTCGTCACCAAACTGAAATACACCATAAGCTTGGGCAAAAATCGCTAACGCCTCTGCCCTGGTCACCCTTTGATTAGGGAAAAATAAATTACCCCGATATCCTTTCATAATATCGGTTTTAAGCACTGTCTGAATGTCCTTAAACGCCCAATGGGAGGGAGGAACATCTGGGATATTTTTAACCTCTCGTCCTTTAACTGTTTCCCTTTGAGCTAGGTTAAATACTTTCACTAAAATTGCCGCCAATTCCGCCCTACTTATCATCCTTTCTGGATAAAATTTGCCATCTGGTGAATTGGCCATTAACTTAGCTGCAATCACTTGTTGAATTGCTGGGGATGGCAAGTTATCACTAGGTTCTACTGCTCTGGCTACGCTTAATGTTAAGTTGTGTAGTAGTAATACTAAGGAAAGAGTAGCTAGCAAGTTTCGCTGATTTCTCATGATGTTAATTGGGCTATTCTGCATCTATAAATAGCTGAGAGCATCACCTGGTTGGGTGAGTCTCAAAATGTTCTCTGCGGTTGGTTGACGCATTTTTAATTGATTAAGTTGCCATGATTTTCAGTCAATAACTAGTCGGGTGGTTTTAGTCAATCAATCATTTTGTACTAAGGTATATGTACGATTTTGCTAATTATAATTTCATGAAACTTGACCTGGTTTTGATTAATTTAGTCACTAGTCATTACTGCTTGAGGGTGCCTACGCTAGCAGTGGATACTGAGAATTTAACCCTGAATGTCCGAAATCATAAGTAAGTAACCATTGCAACAAATAACTAAGTAATTGTATTGTGAATTAACTGTGAGACCCAAACCAAATAAATATTATAACCTGTGGTCTATAAATCATGTGGCTTGCGGAAATGATGGGGAATTTTGCCTGAGTGAATTGGGAATTGACTAGGATGTAGTATAGTCGGCCGTGATAGACCATTTAGTCAATATTTCAGGAGTTTTGGGATGAGTGCAACAGCAGACCCCGTGAAGTTGATGAAGCAAGAAGTTGGCAAGGCGGCGGCCGCCCTGGTAAAATCAGGCTCGATTGTCGGTTTGGGTACAGGGTCAACCACAGCTTATACAATTCAGTTTTTAGGCGATCGCCTCAAATCTGGTGAACTTAAAGATATTGTGGGTATTCCTACCTCTTTTCAATCAGAAGTCCTAGCCAAAGAATACGGCGTACCTCTGACCACCTTAGATGCTGTTGACCATATTGATATTGCCATTGATGGGGCTGATGAAGTAGACCCCAACAAAAATTTAATTAAAGGCGGTGGTGCAGCCCATACCCGCGAGAAGGTAGTAGACTACCTGGCAAATCAATTTATCGTTGTAGTAGATGCTGGTAAATTAGTAACCCGCTTGGGTTCTTCTTTCGCCGTACCGGTAGAAGTTATACCGATGGCTATTACCCCTGTTACCAACGCCATTAAAAAACTCGGTGGTAAACCTGAACTCCGCATGGGTGTAAAAAAGGCAGGACCGGTCATTACAGACCAAGGTAATATGGTATTAGATGTCAGGTTTGATTCTATTGATGACCCTGTTGCCTTAGAAAAAACACTGAATAATATTCCCGGTGTCTTGGAAAATGGGATCTTTGTCAACTGTGCAGATGTAGTTTTAGTGGGCGAAGTTAAAGACGGTCAGCCTTTAGTACGACAACTTTAAGGCTAACATGGGGAGTCGGGGAGATAATTACCTCTTCCCCATGTCCTCCGGGTTAATTACTTAATATAAATTACACATTTACTTACGCTTCCTGAGCATAAAGCAACCTGGTAAAATCAGGTCATGACAAAACTGATATCCTCGGTAATTCCTCCTTGCACTTGGAGTCGTCCCATCGGTTTGGGTTGGGAGAAGCCCTATACCGTCCGTTATGCTAGTAATATTGATGATGGACCATGGCACGGTATGCCTTTGGGTGGCTTTGGTGCGGGTTGTATCGGACGATCTTCACGAGGAGAGTTTAATCTGTGGCATATTGACGGCGGTGAACATACGTTTCAAAATATCCCCGGTTGTCAATTTAGTGTGTTTGAGTCCGATGGTAAATTTTCTCAAGCTTACGCTTTGGCTACAGAAGCACCAGAAAATTCTAGTCTCCCAGAGTGGAAATGGTATCCAGCATCCACACAGACACAGGAAACAGGAACTTATCACGCCCTATATCCCCGGAGTTGGTTTGTCTACGAAAATGTATTTCAAGCCGAGTTAACCTGTGAGCAGTTTTCCCCAATTTGGGCAGAGAATTATCAAGAAACTAGCTACCCTGTAGCAATTTTTCATTGGAATGCTCATAATCCCACAAATGCACCTATAACTTTAAGTATTATGCTCACGTGGGAAAATATGGTGGGCTGGTTTACTAATGCGCTGAAGTCTCCAGAAGTGAGAATACGGGATGATGGTAGTCCGGTTTATGCATATCAGCCACTTTTAGGTAAGAGTCAAGGTAATTACAATTTTATAGCAGAAAACACAGAATATTTCAGTTGTATTTGTAGCCAAGTAAGTGGTGATGATTCAGTAGGAGAAGGTGATGGGAGTTGGTGTATTGCGACCATTAAACATCCCATGGTAGAAGTATTTTACCATACTCGCTGGGAACCGGGGGGTACGGGGGAAGATGTATGGCAAAGCTTTACTGTAGATGGTTCTTTGCCTAATTATCAAGATACAACTCCTGCATTAGAAAATACACAAATAGGGGTAGCGATCGCAGTCCGGTTTACTCTGCAACCAGGAGAAAGTTTAGCAATTCCCTTTGTTGTGTCTTGGGACTTTCCGGTAACAGAATTTGCAGCGGGGATTAACTATTACCGCAGATATACAGATTTTTTTGGTCGGAGTGGTAATCATGCTGGGGCGATCGCCTCTACAGCCCTGACAGAATATCAAACCTGGTATAAAAAAATTCAAGCCTGGCAACAGCCAATTATTGACCGCCAAGACCTACCAGACTGGTTGAAAATGGCTCTATTTAATGAGCTATATGACCTAACCAGCGGCGGAACTCTGTGGAGTGCAGCTTCAGAACTTGACCCCATGGGTCAGTTTGCGGTGCTGGAGTGCTTAGACTATCGCTGGTATGAAAGTCTAGATGTGCGCTTGTATGGCTCCTTTGGGCTATTAGTCCTGTTTCCTGAACTAGAAAAATCAGTGATGCGAGCATTTGCTAGAGCAATTCCCCAGAGTGATACTCATCAGCGGGTGATCGGGTATTATTATACCATTGGAGCAGAGGAAACAACCGCATCTCGCAAAGTGTCCGGGGCAACACCCCATGATTTGGGCGCACCTAATGAGCACGTTTGGGAAAAAACTAATTATACCTGTTATCAAGACTGTAATCTGTGGAAGGATTTGGGTAGTGATTTTGTCTTACAAGTATACCGGGATTTTTTGCTCACAGGTGCTGAGGATGTGCAGTTTTTAGTAGATTGTTGGGAGGGAATTGTGCAGACCCTCGACTATCTCAAGGCTTTTGATTTGGATGGTGATGGGATTCCTGAAAATTCTGGCGCACCTGACCAAACTTTTGATGATTGGCGTTTACAAGGTGTGAGTGCTTATTGTGGGGGTCTGTGGTTGGCGGCTTTGGAGGCGGCGATCGCTATTTGTGATATTTTGTTAAACAACCACAGAGGTACAGAGAAAACAGAGGAGTTAAGAGCTAGGTATCAGCTTTGGTTAACCCAGTCTATGCCTGTGTATCAAGAAAAACTTTGGAATGGTAAGTATTTTAGGTTAGATAGTCGGAGCGGTTCGGATGTGGTGATGGCTGACCAGTTGTGTGGACAGTTTTATGCCCGTTTATTGGGATTGCCGGACATTGTACCATGCGATCGCGCTTTATCTGCCTTACAAACTGTTTATGAGGCTTGCTTCCTCAAATTCGGTCATGGTGAATTTGGTGCTGCTAATGGTGTTCTTCCTGACGGTTCACCAGAAAACCCCAATGCTACCCATCCCCTGGAAGTTTGGACAGGAATTAACTTTGGTCTGGCGGCTTTTCTCGTCCAAATGGGGATGCAGGATGAAGGTTTGAAGTTAACAGCTTCTGTGGTCAGGCAAATTTACCAGAATGGCTTACAGTTCCGCACCCCTGAAGCTATCACCGCATCTGGTACCTTCCGGGCTAGTACTTATCTGCGGGCTATGGCTATTTGGGCAATTTACCTAGTTATTACTGCCAAAGAAGACAGTGACCAATAATACTTATTTTTCAAATAAATATATTAATTAATACCTTGCTGTTATTGATAGTATATCATATCAGCCCAACAATTTTACTCCCATGAGTAAAGATTTGTTATTCAATGTGATTAACCGAAGATAGTGAATCACCCCACAGCCTCAAGTTGTCTTTTCCCAGCTTTACTTAATCGGTAACGAAAAATACATAAAAAAACATACAGATGTTTTACCATAATGGGTTGGATGCTATTCTGTCTCCAGCTTAATAACTGACTATCTGGAATTTTTGGTTTTATTTTCCGGGTATTCCATGAACCAAAAGAACATATAACTAGGGTTAAAAAAGATTTCCCATACTTAGGGATAGCAACTGTTATCTACCAAAATATAAAGAATTAATCAATTTTTAATTCAACCATTCGACACATGGGAATAAATTCCCTATGACCAACTGTTTATCTTCGATCTTGATCTTAGTGCTGAATCATATCATATCTGTTTATCAAATACCCATGTCAAAAAAATACCAGGAAATGAAATTTACTTAACGACAATGCTCTGAAAGCTAGAGCTAAAAGATACATAATTAAGTGACCAGGGAAAGCTATTTAAATTAACAGTTATAAGATACAAAAAACTTGAAAACTGTATCTAGTAATATCGGTATTAAGCGATGAACAGACTTTTAGCTTAATGTCAGTTGATCAAAAGCAACATCATGTCAAATGCAGTGGAAATCTCAAGTTAAGGAAGAAGTTTACAGATGGAATCGGTAGATGTTTTTTTCAACTACTATTTAGCTTTTTATAAAATCTCAACTTCTAGAATAAGTAATTTACTTACAGCAACTTTTTATCTTGTTTATGTTCACTGGAAATGTAAAAACTAAACCTATTATCAATTGCATTACAGTTACCTGTTAACATAACTCTCTTCCCTGAAGTAAATTAAATTAAAATTTGAAATCAAAGAAAAAACAATTAATTTAGACTAGTTTCATGAGAGAGGAGTAAAAGCATGAATCAAGATATTTCTGGAATTAGTAACAACTTCAGTAAACCAATGAATCCTCAACAATTTGATCAAATAGTAGAAGCGATTATTGCTGGTAAGTATTCCTGGGCTTGTGTTTTAATGCTACGTATAGTTGGTTACAATCCTTTACATTACATTCCCTATCGAACCTACAATCGATTACTCAAGGAAAATACCCGTAATCAAAATATAAAAAATGAAAGTTCCAATATTAATCCTTCATCTAGATGTTTAAGTAAAATGAAAGACATTGCTTAACTTGAGGTGCTGCAAAAACAAACAAGCGAAATTCATGGTAGTGGTTTGGGTAAATACTCACCACTACAAGTTTCATCCTAGGGATGGATACTTGAAATAGAAAAAATAGATACTGATAAATATATCTTTATCTTGCCGAAGATAGATGCACAGATATAATTGAACTTTTATAATCCGTTCTTGAGTCAAATTTACTTGACACACATTTGAATCTAGAAGTATACACTATAGATTGAAAAGTCATATTTTATGTCCGCAATTCAATAAATCTGTAAATTTCTTCCAGACAAAATTAATTATTAATTTCACTTAAAGATATAATCGATGTTGAGTAAAGATTTAACTTTTTTTCTCAAAACCCTTGACTGTATTTAAGAAAATTTCTAAAAGGATAACAGTAGGTTAAGACAAGAGATTGAAAAACTGTCACTTTTTTTATTGGACTTATTTTTCAGATTAATCGAAATCTGCTGATGAGATATTAGCTAATATTAGGCTAGTCTGGTAAGTAGATTTGTATTCACAACCTGACCTTAGCTGCTTCTAGGTTCCATTTTTTTATGGGACAAGTTTACACCACATTTTTGGTAATGGAAAAAAAACCAGTTGAAATGTCTTGAGGTTGATATATCAACCTGTATGGCTAGCATAAAAGCTAACAGTAACATCCTCAAAATAGGAGTTCTAGAAAAACTCCAAATTACTTACCGACGAGCATCAACCAAGATAACTGGTTGAAGTCACTACCAATATCACACCAAGTTATCAGGGTTAGCCAGTGAGTAGTTTACTGGTTTGAGCTATCTTACCAGAAATTGTTGTTTATGAGATGAGACAACAGCTATGCTTGCTTCATATTTTGTCAGGTTTGCTTACTACTACTTACTAACTATCTATGGTTACGCCACACAAGCTATGGCTCACACCACAAGAGCGCAGCTTTTAACTAAGAATGTGTTGACTGGGAAAAATAGAAAAATTCCGTGATTTATCGGTAGATTTTTGATTAGTACTCTGATGGCGAGTCGATGACCATAGTCAAAATTTGTGGGTTTTAACTATTTTTAGAACCCACAATTGGTCACCATAGCATAGGAAAAAACCAAGCATTATACATCAATGAAATAGTTAATTAGCAATTACTAGCTAATTAATATTGCAGTTATCAAGCCTGATTTATAGAGGTTTGAGTATAGCTGCAAGTGATTAAAATGCCCAACTTTTCAATAAATGATGACTGGTAATAGATATGTCACACTCTGTTAGTCAAAGCGAAACTTGGGAAAACTATAACCTGCAAAACATCCAAGAAGGTAAATTTTTAACTCATTTTCAAAGAAAGGCTTTGCTCAAAAGCTTACAAAGTGATTTACAGTCAGAATATCGGCGGCGCATTGAAATTATGTTGTTAGCAGATGTTGGTAAATCTCAAAGCCAAATCTGTGAAATCATAGGTTGTTCTCAGGAAATGGCACGCTACTGGATTGGTTTAGCAGAAGCAGGTTTAGCACACAAATGGAATGAGCGACCCATCGGTAGACCTAAAATTGTCAATGCTCAGTATTTGGATCGCTTGAAAGAATTGGTCACCCATAGCCCTCGTGATTATGGCTATGCATTTACCTATTGGACAGCCCAATGGTTAAGCAAACATTTAGCTAACGAATTTAACATTCAAATTAGCGATCGCCACATTAATCGCTTGCTCAAACAAATGGGACTATCAACCAAACGTAAAACTTCCCACCCACTGGAAACTGAGCAACCCAAGGATGCTGGGATTAAGATTTGCGACTTGCAATGTCACTGGTGAAACTAATTTCCATTGGTCATTAAATCTGATTCAGACCAATAAATAATTCTGTCTTGGAGGTCAGGAAATGACATCAGCGTTTTCCCCAGAATACTTAGCGCAACAACTTATCCAAAGCTTAGGTGAGTCGCTCTCAGAACAAGAAATTGAAAGATGCTTAATTGGCGTGGAAATTGTCCAACCAGCAGTAGCCAAGCAATTTTGGCAATCAACAACCGCGCCGAATGGCATATATATCGTCCTTGGGGGTAAGGTCAGACTTTTAGATACCTCGAATAATTTAATTACTACCCTGACAACTGGAGCATCATTTGGCGAACTGACCTTATTTACAGAAGAAGAATTTAGTCCTTATGTGGCTAGAGCTTCTGTGAATTTAAAACTGGCTTATTTTCCCCAAGCCTCATTACAAGAGGCGATTCGCAAACATCCGAGCATTGGCGATCGCCTCAGACAACGTGCCCAACTGTGGGATTTGCTGTTGTTATGTTGCCAAAGCGCCCTAGTTCCTCACAACGGATCTGTAGAAGATATACTCAAAGCTCTAGCTTTATTTAAGCCTCACACTGTAGAAGGGGACTCACTCCCTGTTAAACTCTTCCAAGATACCAAACTTTGGCTATTACATCACGGAGAACTACAGCACAGTGATGGACGCAGATTAACACCGGGAAATATCTATATACATCCCCAGCAGGAAAATTGGCGCGGGACTCCACCCATCACAATTTACACCCTAAAAAATGCGAATTGGCAACTAGCATTAGAATTTTGGCCGCAATTGGCTGAGTTATCGCAACAGCGCCAAGAGGTTCTTCTAGAAGCAACTACCCCCAAGAGAACCCCACAATTACCACCACCAGATCCCACACCGAAAAAAAAGCAAAAACGAGCTTATTTTCCCAGTCCCAGGGTTCAAGTTGGCCATTGGTGGGGACGTTTAAGTAAGCGGTATCCATTCTTCGAACAACAAAGCGCTGCTGACTGTGGGGCTGCTTGCTTAGTGATGATTAGCCGCTATTGGGGTAAGCGCTTGAGTGTGAATCGACTGCGGGATTTAGCTAACATCAATCGTACCGGTGCTACACTTCGGGGTTTAACAACTGCGGCGGAAAGTATAGGTTTTACTACCCGTCCCGTCAAAGCCAGCTTGGATAAATTAGCACAACAAACCTTACCCGCCATCGCCCATTGGGAAGGCAAACACTATATTGTTGTCTATGAAATCAGCAAAAAGCACGTGATTGTCGGTGACCCCGCCTTTAGCCAACGCACCCTCACCCATGACGAATTTAAGGCTGGTTGGACTGGTTACGCATTGTTATTACAACCTACAGCGCAGCTGAAAGAAACTGAGGAAGACAGTACACAATTCTGGCAGTTGTTTGAATTAGTCAAACCCCATTCTAAAGTGCTGCTAGAAGTCTTTGTAGCTTCGGTATTCATTCAGGTATTTGGACTGGTGACACCGTTATTAACTCAGTTGTTATTAGACCGAGTACTGGTGCAGCGTAGCACTCTGACATTAAACGCAGTGGGGTTCGGGTTGCTGATTTTTGGCTTATTCAGTGTGATGATCAATGGACTGCGGCAATATCTCCTAGATCACACAGCCAACCGCATCAGCGTGGCTTTACTGGTGGGTTTTATTAAACACACCTTCCGCTTACCTTTAGCCTTTTTTGAATCCCGCTACGTTGGTGATATTATTTCCCGGGTTCAAGAAAACTATAAAATTCAGCGCTTCCTCACCGGAGAGGCTCTGTCTATTACCTTGGATTTGCTGACAGTGTTTATCTACGTGGGGTTGATGTTTTGGTATAGTGCACCCATGGCATTATTGAGTTTAACCATTATCCCACCATTCTTTATTTTGGCACTGGTGGCTACACCTTTCTTTCGGCGCATTAATCGGGAGGCTTTTAATGCTACAGCCAACGAAAATAGTTATCTGATTCAATCCCTTACTGGTATTAGCTCCATTCGCTCAATGGCTATTGAACAAACAGTACGCTGGCATTGGGAAGAGCTATTAAACAATGTGATTAAAAAGACCTTTGCAGGGCAGATAATTAGCAACAAAATGCAGCTTTTTAGCTCCGGGATTGAAACTCTAGTAACTACTGGTTTGCTGTGGTTTGGGGCATGGTTAGTTATTCAAAATGACCTGACAATTGGGCAATTAGTGGCTTTTAATATGTTATTGGGTAACATCATTCGCCCATTTCAAAGGTTAGTTGTTTTGTGGAATCAGTTCCAGGAAGTTGTTATTTCTAGCGAACGCATTAATGATGTTTTGGAGGCTGAACCGGAAGAGGATTTACAGCATCAACCCCGCCAATTTTTACCGAGGTTACAAGGTCATATTAAGTTTGAAAATGTCACTTTCCGTTATCACCCAGAAAGTGATATTAATGTCCTGGAAAATCTCAGCTTTGAAATCTTACCTGAGCAAACTGTAGCGGTAGTTGGGCGTAGTGGTTCAGGAAAAACAACCCTCACGAAGATGATATTAGGGCTATACCTGCCGACAGATGGCAAAGTATTAATTGATGCCCAAGATGTGACTAGTATTTCTTTACGATCGCTGCGATCGCAAATTGGTGTTGTTGATCAAGATACCTTCTTATTTGGCGGTACAATCCGGGAAAACATCAGTATTGCTCACCCAGAAGCCACCCTAGAGGAAATTATTACAGCCGCAAGTTTAGCCGGAGCGGATGAATTTATCAAGCTGCTACCCACCGGTTACGAAACTCAAATTGGTGAAGGTGGGGGGATGTTATCTGGTGGACAACGCCAACGCCTAGCGATCGCCCGGGCTTTACTGGGAAATCCCCGCTTATTACTCTTAGATGAAGCCACAAGCCACCTTGATGCGGAATCTGAGCGAATTATCCAAAATAACCTGAAAACCATCCTCAAAGGGCGCACAAGTCTAATTATTGCCCATCGCCTGTCCACGGTGCGTCATGCTGACCTCATCCTGGTTTTAGATCGTGGCTTACTCGTGGAAAGCGGGACTCACGATGAATTAATTGCTAGAAGAGGTCATTACTTTTATCTCAACGAGCAACAACTGGGAGCAACAGCGCCAACAGCTTAAAAACCTGGGAAACTGCCAATTTAACAGGAGAATTTGTCCACGAAAAATTCTCCTGGACAGTAAACGGTTGAATTACTTATGCCAAACCCATCTCAACATTTATCATCTATACTTGCAAAATCACAGCAAGACTCAGCCCTGAGCTCTAGCTTGGGTGGGGTGAATCACCAGGTTGAAAATTCTAGTGCTGTTGTTGATGATCAGACACAGGTACAAACCCAAGCCAATGATTGGTTTTACGGTACAGAAGAACTGCTGGATGCTTTGCCAAAACTCTGGACACGTTCCCTACTGTACTTTCTGGTGGGATTTACCACTATTATTTTACCTTGGTCGATGCTCACGAAAATTGATGAGACAGGCAGCGCTAGAGGGCGTTTGGAACCCCAAGGAGCGACCTATCAGTTAGGAATTGCAGTTCCGGGAACCGTGAAGGCTGTCAATGTTCACGAAGGCGCTATAGTCAAAGCTGGTCAGGTTTTGCTAGAGTTGGATTCTGAGGTGTTAGAAACAGAATTGCAGCAAAGACAGACACAGTTACAAGGACTGCGCGATCGCCAAGCCCAATTAAAGCTGCTGCAAAACCAATTGATGTTAGCTATTAATATTCAAGAGCAACAAAATCAAGCTCAAGAATTAGAAAAAATGTCTCAAGTCCGTCAGGCGCAGCAAAATCTGGATGCGCGGCGGAGTGTGTATAACTTACAGAAGTTAGAAAGACAGGCTTTAGTTGAGCAGGCTCGCCAAAACATTAATTCTACCCAAACAACTGAAAAGTTAGTTAAGAATCGTTTTGACACAGATTTGACAGAAGTTGCACGCTATCGTCAATTGTTTGACCAGGGTGCAATTCCCCAAATCCAACTTGTGCAACTACAAAAGACAGCAGAAGAAAGCCAACGCTTGCACTTACAAGCACAATCTGATGTTACTTTAGCTCAACTGCGTTTAAAAGAGGAAACCAGCCGCTATCAGGCGACTATGAATCAAGCTGTAGCTGATATTCAGCAAGCAAAACTACGCCTACAAGAACAGCAAGGTAGTTATCAAGGTGTCGTTCAATCCGGTAAATTAGCACTACTCAGAAGCCAGGAACAACTTAAGGATATGGACGGCCAAATTAGTACCCTGGAAACAGAAATAGCTCAAACTAAGAGCCAAATTCAGTCCTTACAGATTCAACTGCAACAACGAGTAGTGCGATCGCCCATTGATGGTATAGTTTTTCAGTTACCTGTGACTAAACCAGGCCCTGTGGTAGAACCAGGACAAATCATTGCCCATATTGCGCCTCAAGATAGTAAATTGATTCTCAAAGCCCAGATACCCAGCCAACACAGTGGTTTCTTAGAGGAGGGAATGCCAGTGAAAATCAAGTTTGATGCTTATCCCTACCAAGATTATGGCGTGACGGCAGGGCGTGTGAGTTGGATTGCACCTAACTCCAGGGTTCAGTCTCACAATCAAGGCAATATAGACACTTATGATTTAGATATCACCCTAGATCAACTTTATGTGCAAGCTGCTAACCAGCGCGTTAATTTAACCCCTGGTCAGACCGCCACCGCAGAGGTAGTTATCCGTCAGCGTCGAGTTATTGATTTCATCTTAGATCCGTTTAAAAAATTGCAACAGGGGGGACTAGAACTTTAGTTACAGCAGTTTGCAGGTAAATGGGGTACAAATATTGGTGCTAAAACTCTTGTGGGGTGTGCATTCTACCCGCCACTGTGTACGGCGAAAACCAAAAGGGTTTACCCCACAATAACCCTCCCATTATTAAGGGAAGGGGACTAGATTCACCATTTTTACCATGGAATATTACCCCTATTTGTCTAGTCTAAAACCTAGAAAAATAGGGCGTATATCTGTATTTTTTAATTTAAACAAAGATGATAAACAATGGTGAATAATTAAAATATTAAAACTACCA
Source organism: Anabaenopsis sp. FSS-46 (assembly GCF_029891665.1). Lineage (NCBI taxonomy): Bacteria > Bacillati > Cyanobacteriota > Cyanophyceae > Nostocales > Nodulariaceae > Anabaenopsis > Anabaenopsis sp. FSS-46. The sequence goes on from NZ_JANQDG010000131.1 coordinate 18,189, forward strand.
TCAGATAGAGACAATAAACAATATATCAAGCAAAGATAATGAATAAGATACTGACGAAAAAAGTCAACAACTAATGGAAAATTAGTTATTAATTGGAGGAATTTAGCTATGTCAGATATATTAGAAGTTTCCGCTGAAGAAATTATTTACTATATAAAAATGGCTTGCCAAATCCCCGGAATTTTAGAAGCGATCGCTACCCAAAAAATCATTGCTGAAGCCGCCGATAAAGCAGGAATTGAAATTTCTATAGAAGAACTGCAAACAGCAGCAGACGATCTTCGCCTAGCTCACCGACTACTGAAAGCAGAAGACACTTGGGCTTGGTTAAAAAAACATTATCTTTCCCTAGATGACTTGGAAGAAATAGCCAAAATCAACCTCACATCTTCTAAATTAGCCAATCATTTATTTGCAGAGCAAATAGAACCATTTTTTTATGCACATCAATCTAAATATTTTGGCGCAGTAACTTATGAAGTGGTATTAGATGATGAAGATTTAGCCTTAGAACTATTTTATGCACTCAAAGAAGGCGAAATTAGTTTCCAAGAAATTGCTCGTCAATATATCCAAAATCCCGAAACCCGTCGCACTGGTGGTTATCAGGGAATCCGCCGCCGTATTGACTTCAGAGCCGAGATTGCAGCCGCAGTTTTTGCCGCCACTCCCCCCCAGATTCTTAAGCCCATTATTACACCCAAAGGAGTACATATAATCTCAGTTGAAGAAATAATTAAACCAGAGTTAGATGATAACTTGCGGTTGCAAATTATGGGAGAGTTTTTTAGCAATTGGTTACAGCAACAAATAGCCTCGGTGGAAATTGTAGCCAATCTCAAAGAAAATAATCATACTCCAACATCACATCGCCTCCTCAAATCAAGCATACCCAGGTAAGTTGACAGTCAACAAATCCAAACCTACCCCCGAATTACTGTAATATTTCTGCCTTGGGGACTTAGGGTTATTTCGGTGGTGGTTCGGTCACTGATGGGGGGTAAGTCGGGGCGACGGTCAAATATTACTAACCATCCTGTATCTAGATTGAGTCCTGATAAATACTTATCTAGCTGTATCAATCCTTGGGGTAAGGGGTCGGCTTTACCCTGTTTCCATACCTTTAATTCCATCCCTAACACTACATCCCCATAACGCAGACATATATCCATCCTCCCGGAGCCTATGGCGTATTCCCGTTCTAAGCTACCACCACCATTAACTACACGGTGTAAAAATGCCATTAATACTAAGTGGGGCGCAATTTCTGGGTAAGGGGTACTTTTAAATAATGGCTCCCCATGTTGTCGCCAAAAGTCTAAAAAGGTTTCTAACAATATTTGCGGGTTTAATTCCCCTGTGGGTGTTAACCAACTGGGTTGAATCATCGGTAAACTATCTTGAGTTCCCTGGGATAACACCTTGGGGATTACCTCTTGATAAATGGGGTTAGCTACCTTTAACCCACCCTCTTTACTGCGAATCACTAAACCTAAATCTAACAGATAACGGCGATCATCTTCTGGTGTGTTGGGTAATTCTTCCCCAGATAAAATAGGTTCAATAATGGCTTTTACCCTATCCTCTCGCAGTCGTTCTGCTAAACTATCTAGATGGGTGTCTTGCCTTTGAATTAGTATATCTTTAGCTTGATTAATTAAATCTACAGTGATGGGGATATTCACATCTTCTGCTAAATACTCTGTAACTTGACGGGCGATCGCATTGACTAACCAAGGTTGACCCTGGGTTAAATAGTAGGCGTGGTGAATGGCTTCGGGGGTAAAGATTTGCCCTGTGGCTTGGGTATGTTGTTCGTATAAGGTCTTGACATCTTCCAAGGTAAAATTATTTAAGGTTATAGATTCTACCTTGATATTAAAAGGGCTAGAAGTATTTAACCTATCACTACCGCCAGAAGCTACTTTATAATCACGTACATCTTGCATCCCAATTAACGCCACACATTGGGGGAAACCTTGGGGGCGATTAGGATAACCGGAGCGTAATTGTCGCAATACAGAAATTAAAGTTTCATCACTTAATGCGTCAATTTCATCTAAGAAAACCACTAGGGGGAGGGGAGAGTCAGCCGCCCAGACACTGAGAACTGTTTGTAAATCTAACTGAGTGATTCCCGTTTCTTCCTTAATCTGATTGATATGTGGTAAGGGTAACTTTAAAAACCGGATTTGATTCTGCCAGTGATTTAAAATACTATTTTGCGCCGCCAGGGGATCATGGGGAAATACTGCGCCCACTTCTAAGGACAGTAACACGGCGGTGTATTTACCACTGGCTGTCAGTTCCTGTGCTAGGGTGAGCATGGCAGTGGTTTTACCGGTTTGTCTGGGTGCATGGATGACAAAGTAATTCTCTTGCTCAATCAGGCGTTTTAACTCTGGTAACCGTTCACTGGTGGGTAGGGTATAGTGGATATTTGGCTTACAAGGGCCAGCAGTGTTAAACCATTTAGTCATAAAAGTTTAGGTATAGGTTGATTTGATTATAACTTCTATGATTGTTGACTGTTGACTGTTAACGGTTGACTGTTGACCGACAAAACGCCAGTGCGATCGCTACGCAGTACCCAAAGCGATCGCTTTTATTCGTTACTCATATCCCCGACTTCTGACTATGATCTTCTGGGGTAGCTATAAATTTTTGTAGAAGTCAGGGATATTGTCCAGCGAGTGATGAAAATTACAGTTAAACACTTATTAAACAACCTCCAAGACCCTTGAAGACTAATCGCCCTCGGGTTACATATAAGAAAAATATATTTTACTAATTCTATATTAATGAATTTTCTTTTCAAGAAAATCAAAATTAACGATAATTTGGATAGAGTAAACTCAATTTTAAATTATTGCAATTAATCCCATTTATGCTACTAAATACAACTACAGACATTAGTCAACTGATTGACTTGTTAACAGGTTTTGCGGCTCAGGAATCTCTAGGAGAAAAATTAGCCTTGGTGTTTGGTGTTGAAATCACATCAACCAGGTTTTTAGAGGATGTGGCAAGTTTACCACAAATAGAAGTTTACCCCGATACTGAGCTACAGGGGGCTAGTGGTGAATTTTCTGGGCAAACGGGAAAAATTTACCTCTCAGAAAGTATAGTCAATGGGGACTCAGGACGCTTAATTAGGGTTTTGTTGGAAGAAATAGGGCATTATTTAGATTTTGTTTTTAATGCGGCGGATACTCCAGGGGATGAAGGAGCAATATTTGCAGCGGTGGTATTAGGTGAAACTTGGGATGATGAGAGTTGGAAAAGGTTAAGGGCGGAGGATGATTCTAAGATTCTGGTTTTAGGTGGTGAGTTGGTTGAAGTTGAGCAGGCAACCTTCACCGGGACGGGTAATGATAATATCACCGGCACTGATGAAGCAGATACCATCAATCCGGGACGTGGTATAGATAATATTGATGGAGGACAAGGAGACGACTTACTAATTATCGACTATTCCAGCAACAACTATGGGGGAAACACATCCTACGCAGCGGGGATTGGTAGTACTATTCAAGATTGGTACGGTGGGGGTGCCTGGGTTGGGTATTTATCGGCTTACATAAATAATACTGGTGCCTATGACCAAGTAAGCTTCAGTAATATAGAAAAATTACAGATTACAGGTACACCCCAAAATGACACCATTGACAGGGGAGGCTATGAGTCAATCAGTGTAGATGGTGGGGAAGGCATTGACACCATCAACAATGTTGACTTTAGCAGCTTCACCACGGACTTAGTGGTAGACAATAGTGGTGGTGGCACATTCACATCTTCTAACGGAACAGTAGTTAAGAACGTAGAAAGATTTGCTAACCTTATCACCGGTACAGGTAACGACACTATCA
>NZ_JANQDG010000132.1:0-54658 GCF_029891665.1 Anabaenopsis sp. FSS-46
TAGGGTAGAGATAAAACCCCCCATGTGATCTATCATCTATTCGTTTATATCCACTATCTGTTGTTAAACGCAAAGGGCGCAAAGGTTGGCGCAAAGGTACGCAAAGGTTTATTGGCGGTCTAGACTATGATCACATACATGATTTTCTAGTCAGATTTATCTGACTTTAGCTATTAGACGGGGGTTTCTAACCCCCGGGCGATCGGCTTCACAGATCCCGGACTTCTAGTTAAGTTATTCTAGATTATCTGTGATGATGTGAGAAGTCGGGGATCTTAAGCAAAGTTATCTTAGATTATCTGTGATGATGTAAGAAGTGGGGAATCTTAACCACCTCACAGATCCCCGACTTCTAGTTAAGTTATCCTAGACTATCTGTGATGATGTGAGAAGTCGGGGATCTTAACCAAAGTTATCTTAGATTATGTGTGATGATGTGAGAAGTGGGGGATCTTACGCCCCCTTCTACGGTCACACAGATCCCGGACTTCTAGTTAAGTTATCCTAGACTATCTGTGATGATGTGAGAAGTCGGGGATCTTAAGCAAAGTTATCTTAGATTATGTGTGATGATGTGAGAAGTGGGGAATCTTACGCCCCCTTCCACGGTCACACAGATCCCCGACTTCTAGTTAAGTTATCCTAGATTATGTGTGATGATGTGAGAAGTGGGGGATCTTACGCCCCGTCACAGATCCCGGAATAGCGATCGCCTTTAACAGCAGCGCTTCGCTATCGCATCTTGTCAAGATCATCAAATACATGATCTTCGGTGTCAGATTTATCTGACTTTAGCTTTGAGACGGGGGTTTCTAACCCCCGGTTCCGCGTGTAGCATCAAACGGGAATTTTCAACTATTCTGGGTATCGATTCGCTTTCTCATATGTATTACCAAACCAAAAGCGCCCATCCGGTGGGTCAATATAGCCCAGAAGCAGCAGAGAAAGCCGCCAGAGAGTGGATAAGAAAAGGTAATTGAAGCAGCAAAGTCAAGCGTTCTCGGCTAGTGCTTCTAAATGAAAAGCCAAATTACTCAGGGCCATTTCAATCTCGGAACTGTAAGCAATGCGCCGCCATTTTGGTGTTGTGGCATTGTCCATGGCTGTTGTTTCTATGTATTGAGCAACAACCATGAGTTTTTCTGGATCTGTTGAGGCTGCTGCCAAATTGTTTAAAAATTCTTGAGGTGTCATGGATCTCCAACTAATGTGTGACAGTATGGCAGTTTTATAGCTGCTATCAGAATAACTATTCCACCTCAATCATTCTGTTCATCATACTCATCTTTGCCAGAACCATAATTTCTTGCCAATTAATAGCTACTGGTGGGTTGACGATATCATTGATCATTAACTGGGATATTGGTAACCTCGTCTGGGAACTGATTTGACCCTTGTTTGATTTTGGCAAACAAAGATTCATATTCCTGAATTGCTGATGGAGGTAAGGAACTCAGAAATTCGCTGTTCTCGAAAACTTGACGATTACTCTGTAGTAGGCTTCTAAATGGTTCTTGCAGGTTTGATAGGTCAACATGAGGAGAAATTGGGGAATTACTTCTAGTGATCACAGAAATTTGTTTTGCGATGTCTGGTTGCCAACAAAAATCAATCCACTGTGATAAAAAAGTCTCTTTTTTCACTTTTGTAGGGCATACCCATAAGTCAGCCCAAATTGCTGTTCCTGATTTGGGTATAACTGCGGCAAATTGAGGATAACGTGACAAAACCGGTATTATGTCGCTAGACCAACCAACGGCTAGCCAAGTATCTCCAATAATGAGCGGTTCTAGATAGTTTTGGGAACTGTATAATTTTACCTGTTTATTTAATGCTCTGAGTTCATTTTCTAAGTCTGGTATGGTCTGAATATTTTCTGTGTTGTAGGATTTTCCTAGCTTTTTTAAAACCAGACCGATCACTTCTCTAGATTGATTGAGTAAAGAAATCCGCTGCTGTAGTCCATCTCGCCACAAATCACTCCAATCCTGCGGAGTCCAACCCAAACTTTGCAACTTTTCACGATGATAAATAATTACTGTGCTTCCCCAACGGTACGGAGCCGCCCACACGTTTCCTTGAGGATCTAAGTTACCTTGATCATCGCGTATTACCAATTGCTGCCACTTTTGATCTAAAGCGGACCAATGTTTTAACTGTTTGACTTCTTCTAGTGGTTGAATGAGTTTCTGTTCAATAGCTGCTTTGAGCCAGTAATCTCCCAATGTTACTAAGTCAGATGCAACTGCTGGTTGCGATCGCGAAGCGCTGCTGCTACCAGATCGCATAAATGGTATAAACCGATTCCAAAATCCCTTGCTAGTGGGTTTTGAGGTATCCTCCCAAGCTTGCAATTGTTTGAATAAATCTTCTATTTGTTCAACTGGGGCAAAATTCAACTGTACCTGTTGCTGTAAACTTCGGCGAAACTGAGGAACTATCTGACCGGGGATGGAACCTTTTAATAACTGGATATGCAGTTGTGTTTGATTGCTTGTATCACAACCGACCAGAATCTGGGACAGCGCCACTGCACCCGCAGCCAATAAAAAAGAACGTCGATCTATCGATTGTGGATTTGGAATTTTGGATTCTTGATTACACATATATTAAATAAATATATAGAATATACTCCAAGTGCTGATTTAGAGGTATTGTCGGAATAATATTAGTAAGCTTGAGGCATTAAGTAACTTTAAAGTATTTTTCTCAAAAAAAAACTGCCCGTAAGTTTATTATCCTCAAAATTATACTTTTAAGAAACTTTAAGTTCTATTGAGGATTAAATACTTACTGATTATACCCTGATCCCTTGTGGAAAAAATTAAATAATTCAAAAGCATAGTTAATATCACCTACAAATTGAATAACATAAGGAAAATATACGGAATAGGATATTAAATGGAGACATTGCAAACGCAAATTATAAATTTGAGTCATAAGCTTGATTCCCTCTACCAGGTGATTGAAGCACTTGATAGTAAAATTGCTCAAGCTTTCTCGGAATGTTCTTTAGCAAACACACAAGCTGGGAAGAATTCTCTAGGAAAGAGTGATGTAGTTCGCTCCCAGTTAAAAGAAGATATGAACTTACATCCAGAGCTTGAGCATAAGGATGTATTGACAGATGGTATGTCTTTAGACCTGAATCGGCAAAGTGCAGATAAGAACTTAACGCCGGAAATTCAAATACAACGACTAACAGCACAGTTAACGGCAGCATACAATCGCATTGCTGCTTTAGAAGAACAATTAATGAAAATTAGAATTCATTGACTTACGGTGTTGCACCACATAACTCTCGATAAGGGCGTGTGGATAGGCATTCCTACCCATTGCAGGAGAACGAGTCTCAGATAATTTCATCATTGTACAATGGACATTTTTGAAGTGAATTAGCAATTAGAGGTATATTGGTCTAGTTGAGCTTCAATGGCAGTTAAAAGTTGATTTTGCTGCCAATTTTGCCTGAGATGAGCAGCAATACAAGCACCTCCAGCACCTATCCCTTCTTTGACAAAGCCCTGCTCATAAGCTTGGAGTTGCGGATAACGAGAGTTAGCAAAATTTAACTGAGTAGCAAGTAGAGGGGGGATATTTTTACCTAAGCTCAGGGCTAAGTCAACGGTTTTACCAGTGGGATCTTCTGCTACCCAACGGGTTGTACCTACAACTACTTCTGCTGGTTGCCAGGACAAGTCATAAGCATCAGCGATCGCATTTATTAAAGCATAAACTGCCAGCATTTGTGTACCACCTGCCAGAAGAACACCACAATGGCGACTAGCTGCGATAGTCATTCCAGCTACCACCACCTGCATGGGATCACCCACTGCGGCCACAAGTTGTAAAGGATCTATGAGGTCAGATGGGGGAGATGATTCTTTTTGCGCGGGGAGCCTCATCCTTTCCAGTCCCACTTGTACTACTGCCCACTTTTGTGTATGATTACAAACAGGATGGCTACTGTTGACTTTTTCAGCAGCGTCTATGCCCAAGCCAGTTAAAACTGCTAGAGCGGTTGTAGTACCTCCGACAACACACTCACCTAAAATCACATATCCTTTTCCAACATTAGTAGCCAGGCGTTCTCCCCAGAGTAGCCCTTGCTTGAGCAAATGGTGTACCGTTGTAATTTCCATAGCAGCACCTTTACTTAAACAGTTAGCCGGGTAGCCACCCAGATCAATAACTGGTACTGCGGGAGGCTGAGGTAAGCCAGCATTAAACAAATAAATTGGAATATTGAGCGCCTCAACAACAGCACGAGAAATGATTACAGGCGAAGCGCCCGCGGTCAGCGGTGGTAGGGGATAGAGAGGTTTTCGTCCTGGTCCGTAATATAAAAACTCAGCATCAGCACAAGCTGTATACTTTCGAGCTTCTGGAGTACTACCAGCCGCTGAAATACCCGGAATGAGGCCAGTGTCAGTAAAACCTAAAACACAGGCAAACAGGGGTAAACCACCCCTATACTTAGTAATCCATTTTTGACCCTGTTGGATTTGGGTATAAATACGAATCAATTACTTAACCTTCATAATCCATAATCACCTGCACCCATTGTGGCGGACGCGGAATCGGATTTCCAATAGCGCCCAATAATAGCCATGCTGCCAGGTGTACCATAAACAGGTAAATAAAATTATTGAAGACAATCAAAGCGACTGCTCCCACTTGCACCACAAACAAACTAGGGCTAGCTAATAATTGTAGCCTCAAAAATACCCACTCTATCAGTTCTGTTACCTGGTTAATCACATAAACCCACAGGTCATCACCCGATAACACAGACAGCAACCACAACCGAAAAAACACCCCTAAGGTACCCAAGAGGGTACCCAAGGTAATAGATACAATCCAGGGAACACGACGATACCATGTTGCCCCTAAAAGCACACCCATAAAGGCAAAGGGCATAACAAATAATAGACTACGAACAGGCCCCATGAGAACTGATAGCAGCAAACCAGAAGTAACAGCAGCCATCCAGGCAGCTCTTTTGCCCCAACGTAGGTAAACTAGAGCGATGGGTACAGGAAAGAATATCCGTAATACCGGGCCCAAAGGAAAGTAGAAATTAATTAACCAAATCAAACTAGCAGCACTGGCTAAAAATGCTGTTTCTACCATTCGTAAAGGCGCGTCAACTTTTAGTCTAGGTCGCCTCAAATGCTCTGGTTCTAATTGTTTGTTAATGGAGTCGGGAAATTCCGGGGCTGGGTTTTCATCTGGTAGAGAATTTGAAATACTCATGGTGAAAAAAGTTTGAACGACTTTGACCTCAGTGTTCCGCTATAGTCAATACTGCGTATTTAGACGCTGGTTCCTCAGTCCATGAGCAAAAAATATCATGCGCTGACAGTTCTTGTTTACTGGTATGGGAAGGAAACAAGGGATAGATATTCCAGCCTATTTAAAAATCGGATAGGACTCCTATAGGTTAGAATTACAGGACTTACGTAACTGGCATAATACCGATCTGTTAAACCTACCCAAATTTACCTGAATCCAGAGTTAGCCGGACAAAAGACGACCAAGGACATTTGATGATGATAAATCCTTCTTTTAGACTAGTATATTTTAGTAGGTTTTGTCAAACGGTTACCACCTGGTGAAATGTGGTAATTCTCATGTAAGTAACAATTCTAGCCAAGGTAATTGAAAGTGACTTCCCGCGCAGATGAAATCCAAAAATTAATTGCAGACATTGACAACTTAATTAACAGCCGTGTTCAGCCTGACTTAACGCTTCTACCTGATCAAGGATCGGAAACCAGAGAGGTTTTAGAAAAACTTCGTACCTTCCTTGTCCAGGAAAAAGAACGTGAGACTTTAAATAATCATAACCAAAACCAGTTGAGGGTGGCGGAGGAAAAGTTACGTTTGTCAGAGAAATTTCTCACTCAGGTTGATGGTAATCAGTCTAGCCAAAGGACAGAGCCAAACCAAGCTGACCGGGAACAAGGTAATTTGCTATTAAATCAATTAAAGGGCGAATTATCAACATTAATACAGCCATTACAAGCGGAATTAGCTGCAATGATGCAAGAGCGGAAAATTCTGGCACAAGAAATTAGACAGCTCGAGCAAAGGAAACTGCACAACTACTCTTTAAGCCAGCAGTATGCTCAACAGGAGCAGATGATTTCCGAATTTTTGCAGTTACTTATGAGCCGAATTGTATCTAATTTAATACCAAATATCCTAGAAAATTACAGTAAGGAGTCCAGTTCAAATAGTACTAATAATGACAAAAACACACCCGCATTCTCTAGGAGTCAACCTTTATTACAAACATCAGAACAGACCCAACGGTTAACACACCTGACCAGGGAACTGGATCAACGTCTATTATCCCTTGATGCGACTGTAAATTTCGTCTTTGAGGCGCTACAACGCAATATCAACACTTATCACCAGTCTTTAAATCAAGGGTTGGGGAGAATGCACAGTACAGGTGTGCAGGGCGAGCAGTTGATGACCAACTTTGTGAAAAACTTAACGCAGCAATTGCAGCAACAAGCCGCAATGAATCTGTTATCTGTCCCAGAGTTACAAAAAAATCAATCCGTATCTCCAGCACCATCATTATCAACTCAGGTAAATAATATTGCGCCAGCAGCAGTAGAAGATGATTATCTATCATCTAGTAACCTTGTAGATAGCTTAGAATCACCTGGTGATCAAGTCGATGAACTTTATGCCAGTTTATGGGGTAATGATAATTTAACTATATCGAGGGGTGATGTAGAAGATTTACCACCGTCGAATATTGCACAAAATATACCTGAATCTCCAAGTAATCCATTAGAAGCAGATGGGAGAGGGACTACTCTTGAATCTCCAATGGAACCAGTGCAAAAGTTATTAGATTCTTCCTTGCAAGAAGCAGATGCAGAATTAGAGTTATGGCAAGAACCGTCTTTTGAGGAAGATACCAACCCAGAACAACCTACTGATTTATCTGGCTTGTGGCCAACAGAAGAGGGATTCACTAGTACTGTTTCGATACAGCCAAGCAGTGCTGATACTAGCCCAGTGAGTGAATTATTGACTAATTTAGATGGTGAACAAGATGAGTTAGAAGTTTCTTCTGGCTTGGAAACAGCAGAGGTTGAGGATGATAGTCAGCAGTCTTCACTAGTGCTGCATGAGCAGGAACAGGAACATTTAGATCACGATATTTCCACAGCGCCCACAGACAACTTATCCATGGTTACGCCACGCCAGCTATCACCCGGGGAAAACCAGTCTGTTAATCCGGATCAGATGAGTCTGAGTCAAGATCTGACCCAAGAATTTGATCAGGATTTAGCCGACCTGAGTGAAATGCTAGAGCCGGATTTCAACTTGAGTCTAATTTTCGCAGCTTTGGAAGATAGTATAAACCAGCCGCCAAACAATTTTGCAACTGCAACTGAGGCTGACTCTGATGTGGATGTATTCCAGATTAATCCCATCTCTTCGCCGCAAACCGAAGCTGAGTTCGATTTTAGCCCCACAACAGAAACACAAGAGCAAGTCAGTACTGAGCACAGAGCCTCTTTAATTGGCAGTCCTAAGTTTGTGAAGAATAAAGATGTGGCGCTAAATATACAGGAATCGATTTGGTATCTAGGTATTGATCTGGGTACTACTGGAATTTCTGCGGCTTTGTTGAATCTTTCCACTGCTGTGCTTTATCCTATCTGCTGGTCAGCAGACAAGCAACGGGGGGTTAGTTCTTTTCAAGAGTCGTTTCGTTTACCAGCAGAGGTTTATCTACCCACAGGTTCTGTACCTCCAGCGGAAACGCAAAGCCCAGAGGTTCAAAATTTTTTGGCGCAAGCTAATCAAGAGCAGAAGCATAATTTTTATTCAGTACAGTTGAAGCCATATTTGCAGGTAGCTATCCCATATCAGAATGAACAAGAAACATGGGAACCTATATTGCAGTTCAACAAGTTTTCTGCGGGTCCTTTAATTTGGGTTGTGCGATCGCTCTCCAAGTTACTGTTAACCTTAAAATCAGATGGCCATAGTACCACTCAAGGTTTAACCGCTAGTGCTGTGGGTTTAAATCAGGAAACATTCCATGAGATTATTAATAAAATTGCTGGTGTCATTTGCACCTGTCCATCTAGCTGCTCAGAAACATATCGGTTTAATGTGCGGGAAGCTGTACTCTCTAGTAAATTAGTCCTACATCCACAGCAAGTATTTTTTCTGGAGGAAGCCATTGCTAGTCTACTGGGTAGACTAGATGGCGCTCATGGTGAAACAGTGCTTACTGATTACCAGGGGTTAAATCCAGCCAGACCTGATGATCATCCTATGGTTGGTTACACCTTGGTGATTAATCTTGGCGCGACTACAACCGAAATGGCCCTGGTTAATTTACCAGAGAACCTAGAGCAATTAGTACACGGTGATTTCATGCTCCATAGTTTTGCTTATGCTAGCAATGCCATTGAGCAAGATATTATCTGTCAGTTACTGCTTCCCCCCACATATCGAAAAACACGCCAGAATTATGAGGAAGACAGTACAACAACCGCTAACAACTTTTGGCAATGGCAACCTACTTTTGCTGACAAAGTAAGTTTCACTAGCAGTTTGGGACTAGCAGAATTAGATTTACCACAAGTGGGGAAACCGGATATTAAGGCTCGGATTCGTCTCCAGCAGAAGTTACAAAGTTCTTTGTTAGGACAGGCGGTACTAGATGCAGCCTTGGCTTTAAAGCTAATTTTACAACAGCAGGATTCTTTTGCGCTGGAATTAGCAGATCAACGGTGGGTATTACGGCGAAGCGACTTAGAAAACCATGTGTTGACTCCCTTTGTGCGACGTTTAAACCAAGAGTTGAAAAAGTTGTTAGCAGTTAGCGGTCTACCGGCGACAGCAATTAATCAGGCTATTTTAACTGGGGGGATGGCTTCTTTAGAAATTGTGAATACGTGGCTACAGCAAGAACTACCTGACGCTAAGATTATTCAAGATTTATATCTGGGTAAAAACGGCACTCCCAATTGTAGTCGGGTAGCCTATGGTTTAGCGATGTTACCTTTGCATCCCCAGGTTTTAGAACAATCCTGGCAAGGATACAGTGACTATTTCCTGTTCACGAAGTTACTGCAATATTGTTCTCATAGAATTTTATCTTTTGACGAAATTCTCCAGCTATTTGAGGGTGATGGTATTAATACGACTATTTGCCAGGAACGCTTATTGGCTTTCTTGGAAGGTGAGTTACCTCCGGGTTTAATACCTGCAACTCCAGATTCTGCCTGGATAAGTGAAAGTACTGGAAATAATTCTCTCTACCAGTCTATTGCAGCGGCACCACTGTTTAAAAAACGCGGAAATATCACTTATCGTGTGAATTTGCCACAGTTGCAAGTTTTACAACCCTATCTAGATGCTATCAAAGCCAGTAATCAGCAAACAATGGAGGAGCATTACACCGTCAATTTCAGTTTAAAGGTGATATGAACCTGCCCGTACTAGTAAGTAATGGTAGCTCTGACTGGCTATAAAATCAGAGGATTTTTACCCTTTGACACCAGTACTAGTTTCTGTTGGTACGATGTAGCGCTGTAAAAATGAAAATAATAGCAGTATGGGCGCAACGGATATGATGGAACCAGCCGCTACTAAGCGCCAGTCTAAAGAAAATGTCCCGGCTAATTTGGCGACTCCCAAGGGAAGGGTATATAAGCCTTCATCTTGAATGACTATTAATGGCCAAAGAAAGTCACTCCAAGAGCCGATAAATACAAAAATCGACAGGGTAACTAATGCTGGGCGAATTGCTGGTAACATTATATGCCACCATAAGCCTACCTCAGAACTACCATCCATGCGGGCAGCTTCTTCTAGTTCTTTGGGCACACCCATAAAGGCTTGTCGCAGTAAAAAAATGCCAAAAGCTGAGGCTAAACTGGGAAAAATGATGCCTAAGTAAGTGTTTCTTAAACCCAGTTGCACTGTCAATATGTATAGGGGAATCATGACGATTTGAAAGGGAATCATGATTGTAGAGACGATAGCAATAAAAATAGAGTTTCGCCCCACAAATGATAGTCTAGCTAAGGGGTAAGCGGCTAGGGAACAAAACAGTAGATTCAAGGCTACTGTGAGCAGTGCTACTAAGGTGCTATTATAGAGGTATTGTGCAAAAGGTAGCGATCGCCACACAGTCAAGAAGTTATTGAATGTGGGTTGACTGGGTAATAACTGGGGCGGGGACTGTAAAATATTTTCTGTGGGAGACTTTAAGGCTGTGCTGATCAGCCACAGCAGGGGAAACAGAGTTACTAGTGCGATCGCTGCTAATAACCCGTAGATTAAAATCAGTTTTAGTCGTGAGTTGGGGATGTTCAAAATTGTCAATTGAGATTGTCAATACAGGTTATTTTTATATTAGGGGGAGGAATTGGTATAGCTGCAACGGTTTTCACTAATCACAGCTTGTAATGGTTTATCCCAACTGTCTACAGGTAACTGAGGTAAATAGGCAAAATCAAAGACAATACCAATGGTAGACTTACTTACCCATCCTGGAGAACTGAGTAAACGATCATAATAACCCCCACCATAACCTAAGCGATATCCTTGATAGTCGCAAGCCACACCAGGAATAAGTATCAAGTCAACGGCTTCAGGGTGTACAGTTGGCGCCTGGGGATGGGGTTCAGTAATCCCATAAGCGCCAATATTAACATCATCGAGGGGTGTATAAAAATGCCAGTTGAGGGACTTACCAACACACCGGGGAAATCCCCAACGGTACTGAGGGTCAGCAAATAATAGACTGAGGTCAGGTTCTTGACGAACACTGAAATAAGCCAGTATTGTTTTAGCTTGAGTAAATAAAGTGCACCTTTGTAGTTGTCTACAAATGCGATCGCTTTTTTGTCTCCATTCTTCCACAGACATGGACTGGCGTTTTTGAAGTAAAACACGGCGTAACTCAGCTTTATCTAACAAAACTCAAACAACCCACCTCAGCACATTAGTTATACAGCATTTTGCCGATACCACTCAATAGTATTTTGTAACCCTTGTCTAAAGCTGACCTGAGCAGTAAAGTTAAAAGCCTCCTGAGCGCGTTGAGTATCCAAACAGCGCCGGGGTTGACCATTAGGTTTATCTGTTTCCCAAACTATTTCACCATCAAACTCCATCAATTCACAGATAAGAGTAATTAAATCGTAGATAGAGATTTCTGCACCCGTTCCTAGATTAACTGGCTCAGAGTCATTATAAAACTGAGTCCCCATCACAATACCCCGCGCCGCATCTTCCGAATAGAGAAACTCACGGGTAGGGCTACCATCACCCCAAACGGGGAGTTGTGTTTCCCCCTTGATTTGGGCTTCATGGACCTTGCGAATTAAAGCCGGAATCACGTGGGAACTACTGGGGTCAAAATTATCTTCAGGTCCATATAAATTTACTGGTAACAAGTAAATCCCATTAAAACCGTACTGCTGGCGGTAAGATTGCAATTGCACTAACAGTGCTTTCTTAGCAATTCCATAGGGGGCGTTAGTTTCTTCTGGGTAGCCATTCCATAGGTCATCTTCTCGGAATGGCACTGGTGTAAATTTAGGATAAGCGCAAATAGTACCCACACAAACGAATTTTTTCACTCCAGCTGCATAAGCACTGTGAATCAGCTGAGTCCCCATGATTAAGTTGTCGTAAAATAACTCCGCGGGTTTTTCGCGGTTCAGACCAATACCACCCACATGAGCGGCTAAATGGATGACAATATCTTGTTGGTCAACTGCACGTTGGCAATTTTCCAGCAGACGTAAATCATGGTCACGCGATCGCGGTATGCCAATTTTAGCAATGTCAGCCCCTGCTTGACATAACTGATTAACTACTTGACGGCCAAGGAAGCCTGCGCCACCAGTTACGAGAATCCGTTGATTTTTCAGTTCTAATGCAGTCATAATTTATACTTTTATTTGGAATAGATTAGAAATGGAGAGCGCCCAGTTCTTGACGAATAGTAGCAATATCATCAGCAATATTCGCACCATTACCATTTGGCGAAGTCAAACCCAATGCTTGTAAATCTGCTTCCACCATCAGAGCGACTAGTTCTGTAAAAGTTACCGAAGGCTCCCAACCAAGCTTTTGTTTAGCCTTCGTGGGGTCGCCAATTAACAAGTCTACTTCTGCGGGACGAAGATAGCGTTGGTCAAACTCGACATAATTTTCCCAGTTCAGGTTCACATAACTAAAAGCCTCCTGCAAAAATTGCCGTACAGAGTAAGTCTCCCCAGTAGCAATTACGTAATCATCGGCTTGATCATGCTGCAACATCATCCACATCGCCCGTACGTAATCCTTCGCATATCCCCAATCTCGTTTGGAGTCAAGATTACCCATATAAATCTTTTTCTGTTTACCTGCGACAATTTTAGCCACCGCTCTGGTAATTTTGCGAGTCACAAAGGTTTCGCCCCGACGGGGTGATTCATGGTTAAAAAGTATGCCATTGCAGGCAAATAAATTATAGGACTCGCGGTAATTTACCGTTTGCCAGTGGGCGTAAACTTTAGCACAAGCATAGGGACTGCGTGGGTAAAAGGGAGTGGTTTCCATTTGGGGTACTGCTTGTACTAAACCAAACATTTCTGAGGAACCAGCTTGATAGAAACGCACCTGAATTCCTGTACGTTGCTGGTAGTCCCGGATGGCTTCTAATAATCGCAGTGTTCCCATTCCTACCGCATCAACAGTATATTCCGGTGAGTCAAAGCTGACTCGGACATGGGATTGAGCGCCCAAGTTATAAATTTCTATCGGTTGGACTTGTTCTATAATCCGGCGTAGGGTTGTACCATCGGTTAAGTCGCCGTAGTGCAGAAACAACCGTACTCCTGGTTTATGTGGATCTTCGTAAATATGATCAATGCGGTCTGTATTAAAGGTAGAAGTCCGGCGAATAATACCATGGACTTCATAACCTTGATCAAGCAGAAACTCACTCAGATATGAACCATCTTGACCAGTAATACCAGTAATTAAAGCCCGTTTGGTTTGTGTCATGCTCTTTTGTCTCTATTGAAATGGTTAAACGCGGATTCAGAAAATCCAGTTTTGGCTAGATAATCTCAGGGTAAAACTATTGATGTTAACAATATGTCTAAGGCTTGCTTTGCATAGCTTACGCAAGCGGTAGCTATCGTTGTTGATATGTCAGTCATTTCACAAGTCACCCCGAATTAGTTTAACTCAAAAGTAACCTAATTATTTTGTGTACATTATTTATGCTTGGCAAAGAATTAGTATCACTTTAATCAATAGGATATTTTACACCATCTTACCCAGACTAACCTATGGTGTACATACTAGTTATGCAATTACCGGTAAATACTGAAAAACCTCACCCAGAGAAATACGGAAATTTCTCTGTTTCATAAGGATGATTAAGGTTGTCTTACCCAACACCTAAGGGAGGTTTTGATGGTTTCCTAGGAGAAACTACCCCAGGAATTTCCCGATACAGTGGGAGTGATTCTATGGGTTACGCAAGCTGTAGCTGTCAGTATGCGCCTTTATTTTTAGGTAAAATAACCACATCAATTGTTTTAAATATTATCCATAAATCTAGCCAGAAATTTCTAAATTTGACATAATGCAGGTCTATTTGGACTCTTCGCGGGTAAGGAATGTCATTACGCCCAGAAACTTGCCACAATCCCGTAATTCCGGGGCGGATTGTTAAAATATGATCAATGTGACAACCATATTTAGCAAGTTCGGAGCCTACTAAGGGACGAGGACCGACAACACTCATGTCTCCCTTGAGAACGTTCCAAAACTGAGGTAATTCGTCCAAGCTGGTGATTCGTAAAAATTGACCAATTTTGGTAATTCGGGGGTCTTTTTTCAGCTTAAAATTGCTCTGGAATTCTTCTCGCAAGTGAGGTGATGTTGCCATGATTTCCGTGAGCATTTCGTCTGCATTGCTGACCATCGTCCGAAATTTAATACAATTGAAGGTCTTGTAGTTTTTGCCTACCCGTTTCTGGATATAAAAAATTGGGCCTTCTGAGCTAACAGCAATCAGCAGGGACAAAATTAAATAAAGTGGGAAGAACAAAATCAATACCAACAGTGAAAACACTATATCAAACAATCTTTTAGCGAACTCTCCGTTTAAACCCTGTAAAGACAAACTTCTGGGTTTGAGTTTAGGCGTCTTGGTTTTTTGTCCCCGGCTGATAAAAGTACGCATAGACGTACTAGTGCTTTGCTGTTGGGCTTTACCATTCCTGAAGCCTAGATATCGCTTAACGGAGAGGAGTGAGCTCTGGCCAGTCATCATACTCCTTAATAATCCACACCACACATAGTCTCAATCTTACAGCTAAAATGAAACATTTCTGGGCATCCAGTGCCAATAAGCACTACCAAAGCAGAAATTAACTTTGGATGTTCACTTATGGCTTAGGCCATGCTACGCTATCGGGATGTTTTTTCTTGGTAACATTGCTCTATAAATTTGAGATAGCGCTGGGCAAAAACTGGTGATGAAAATTGGGCAGCGTGCGATCGCATATACTCAAGATTGAATGAAGTTTGATAAATTTCAAATTTTTCTACTGCCTCCATTAAGGCTGCTGTTGTTTGTGTGCTGAAAAATATGCCCGTTGCTGTATCGGTACAAGCGCGCAGATCGCGCACCGTTTCTAAAGCACCTCCAGCACCGTAAGCAATGACTGGAGTACCACAAGCTTGTGCTTCTACTAAGGCAATGCCAAAATCTTCACAAGCTGCATACACAAATGCCTTAGCTTTAGCCATATATTTTTTTACCACATCATCGGGTTGCCATCCAAGTATTTGGATGTTGGAATTGGCTATTTCGCGAATTTTTGGTATTTCCGATCCTGTCCCAATAATTACCAATGGGAGTTGTAATTGATTAAAACCTTTGACGATTAAGGATACCTGCTTGTAACTGACTAACCGGGAAACTGTGAGATAAAAATCTTCTTTTTGGGTCACCAATGGGAATTTATCAATATTTACCGGTGGATAAATAACCGTTGCTGCTCGCCGATAGCAGCGCCAAATGCGACGAGCTGTATGGTGGGAATTGGCGATAAAGTAATCTACGCGATTGGCACTCAAGACATCCCACTGGCGTAAACTATGTAGTAAATATCGAGTTACCCATCCTAGTAAACCTTTTCCTAAGTTGCTGTAGCGCAGATAATCAAATGTCAAATCCCAAGCGTAGCGCATGGGAGTATGACAGTAACAGATATGCAACTGATCGGGAGTTGTGAGAACTCCTTTCGCCACTGCGTGGGATGAGGAAAGAATAACATCATAATCCCGTAAATCCAGTTGTTCAATTGCCAATGGTAAGAAAGGTAAGTACTTTTGCACACCATTTTGAGCATAAGGCCAGTGTTGAAGAAAAGTTGTGCCAATCTGCCGTTTGTATAAATAACTGTGAGGATTGGTTGACTCAAAATCAATCAGGGCATATAAATCAGCATTAATATGTTTGAGAATTTCCTCGACTACTATTTCTGAACCCCCAGTGGCTTTAGGTGTGAGCCACTCATGAACTAAAGCATATTTTAAAGACACGGCTAACTCTCACTGGTAAAAAACAGACAAAATAGGTAGTGGTTTTTTCTTTATAGGTTCCACAGGGATACGGCCACCTGATAACCTCAAGTTAGGGACTAGGTAATAGCGACTTCAGCCTCTTGACAACAAGTATTTTTTTTCAGGTGGGATTTTATGCGAATTTTAATCATGGGTGGTACTAGGTTCATTGGTGTTTATCTGACTCAACTGTTGGTAGAACAAGGGCATGAGGTGGTACTGTTTAATCGTGGGAATCGTCCTTTACCTTCTTTACCGGGAGTAGGACAAATTATAGGCGATCGCACTGACCCCAACCAACTAAAAGAAAAATTATCATCGGAGGAATTCGATGTCATTTTTGATAATAACGGTCGGGAACTTACGGATACTCAACCTTTAGCAGAAATCTATCAAGGACGGGTACAACAGTTTGTATATATGAGTTCTGCGGGGGTATATCTCAAATCTGACCAATTACCGCACATAGAAGGGGATGCAGTAGATCCGAAAAGTCGCCACCGGGGTAAGCATGAAACAGAAGCTTACCTAACTCAACAAAATTTACCTTTTACTGCGATTCGTCCAACTTATATTTACGGACCGGGTAACTATAATCCTTTAGAAAGCTGGTTTTTTGATAGAATTTTACGCGATCGCCCCCTTCCCATTCCTGGTAATGGCTTGCATATTACCCAGTTAGGTCATGTCAAAGATTTAGCTCAGTCTATGTCACAGGTCATCGGTAATCAACAAGCCATAAAACAAATTTATAATATTTCCGGCGATCGCTTTGTGACCTTTGATGGTTTAGCCCGTGCTTGTGCTGTAGCAGCGGGTAAATCACCTGATGCCATTAAAATAGTACATTATGACCCGAAAAAATTCGATTTTGGCAAGCGCAAAGCTTTTCCCATGCGAGTACAGCATTTCTTTGCATCAGTGAATAAAGCTATGAGAGAATTAACTTGGCAACCTGAATATGATTTAATTTCTGGGTTAGCTGATTCTCTAGAAAAGGATTATCTCAAAACTAGACAAGATCAAGCTGAAATTGATTTCTCCCTAGATGAGGAAATTTTGCGCGCTGTCTAGGGTTTGGCGGGGACTATAGCAATTCTATTTCAAAATTTCTCCAGGGCTTTAGTCGTTTAGGTATCTAAGGGAAGAGGGGAGTTTATAAATGATTTAGGACTGCTATAGTTTAGGTTGTGGTTAAGATAACTTTTAATCACTACGGGACGAATAAAAGATTAATAAATCAACTATTTGAGAAGATATGCAAACTGTATTGGTGACCGGCGGAGCGGGTTTTATTGGTGCTAATTTCGTGTTAGAAGCGAGGAGATCAGGATGGGCTAAAGTCATTAATTTAGATAAATTAACCTACGCAAGTAATTTAGGAACTTTAGCAGCAATACAAGATGATCCGAACTATCTTTTTGTGCGCGGAGATATTAGTAATTGTGAATTAGTTAGTTTTTTATTAGAAAAATATCAGCCAGAAGCAATTATTAATTTTGCGGCTGAAAGTCATGTTGACCGTTCTATTTTAAGTCCTGAGTCTTTTATTCAAACTAATGTAGTTGGTACATTTCAGCTATTAGAAACAAGTCGGATATATTGGCAAAAATTGTCACCAATAAGACAGCACCAGTTTCGCTTTTTGCACATATCTACAGATGAGGTTTACGGCTCACTAAGTCCCCAAGAACAAGCTTTTAAAGAAGATACCCCCTATGCGCCTAATAGTCCTTATGCAGCATCGAAAGCAGCATCTGACCATTTTGTAAGGGCTTATTATCACACCTATGGATTACCAACTTTAACCACAAATTGCTCTAATAATTATGGTCCGCGTCAGTTTCCTGAAAAGCTGATTCCTTTGATTATCCTGAATGGGATGGAAGGTCAACCATTACCTATATATGGGGATGGTCAAAATATTCGAGATTGGCTTTATGTTATCGACCATTGTCAAGCCATTAAACTGGTTCTAGAACAGGGAAAACTTGGACAAACTTATAATGTTGGTGGAATGAACGAACAAACAAACTTACAAGTTGTGGCGAAAATTTGTGCAATTCTAGATGAATTAGCCCCTAAATCTGATTTTTCCCACTCTGATTTAATTAGTTTTGTCAAAGACCGTCCGGGACATGACAGGAGATATGCAATTAATTGTAGTAAAATTGTTGATGAATTAGGTTGGCAACCTCAAGAGAACTTTGATAGTGGTTTATTGAAAACTGTCAAATGGTATCTGAATAACACCGATTGGATTAATCAGGTACGCTCAGGAGAATATCAATCCTGGATAAAACAAAACTATGAAAAGAGGACAGCCTAACTAAGAATCATATCAAATCTAAAACCACCAGACAACCAACCATGTTCTTTTTGATAAAATTTATAGCCTTTCTCATATCACTAATGGGATGCTATCTTACAAACTGTTTTGATTCCTAGATGGAATCAGATAAATGACCCCAGATATTAAAGTCAAAACTACAGAAACCCAAAAAGCAATCAAAGAAGGAGTTTTCCAAGCTGTGGATAAAGGAGCAATTAACAGTGATATAGCAATTATTTGACTGACGGTTTTAAGTTTCCCCCAAATATTCGCCCCTGTGATTGTAGTTTGATTGACCCGCCAACCTGCGATCGCCAATTCCCGTGCTAAAATCACAAACACCCCCCAAGCGGGAATAGTTTCTAATTCCACTAAGACTAACAAGGGCGCAAGTACGAGTAATTTATCCACTAAAGGGTCGAGAAATTTACCTAAATCAGTAATTTGGTTGAGTTTGCGCGCCAAATAGCCATCCAACCAATCAGTTAACGCTGCGACCAAGAATATGGTCAAACAGACCCATCTAGCTTGGGGTGTAGGATTATATAAGCCGTAAAGTAAAAACGGTATTCCCAAAAGTCGAGAAAAGGTAATTAAGTTGGGTAAATTCATATAGCACCAAATTAGGTTTTTAGTGTATTTGCATGGCATGATCTGTATTTTGACATGATCCACAGAACACTATGACTGAAAATAAAGATTTTCGCATTGAACGCGATTCCATGGGCGATCGCCAAATTGCAAGTAGCGCTTATTACGGTATTCAAACACTCCGAGCAGTAGAAAACTTCGATATTAGCAGCATTAGACCCTTATCTACTTATGTAGATGCTTGTTTAATTATCAAAAAAGCTACCGCTATCGTCAACGGAGAATTGGGTTGTATTCCCTCAGATATCAGTCAAGCAATTGTCCAAGCTGCTGATGAAATATTGGACGGGAAGTTACGAGATCAGTTTGTAGTAGATGTTTATCAAGCTGGTGCGGGGACTTCTCACCACATGAATGTCAATGAAGTTTTAGCAAATCGAGCTTTAGAAATTCTTGGGGAAGAAAAGGGCAATTATCAGCGGGTGAGTCCCAATGACCATGTAAACTATGGACAGTCTACCAATGATGTGATTCCTACGGCAATTCGGATTGGGGGACTATTAGCCCTCACCCACACATTACACCCCGCTCTATCAAAAGCGATCGCCGCATTAGAAACCAAAGCTGTAGAATTTCAAGATATCGTCAAATCAGGGAGAACCCACTTACAAGATGCAGTCCCTGTGCGTTTGGGTGATAATTTCGGCGGTTGGGCGCAGATATTATCAGACCACCAGAACCGCATCTATATAGCTTCTGGGGATTTAATGGTCTTGGGTTTGGGTGGTAGTGCTGCTGGTACTGGAATGAATACTCATCCCCAGTATCGCACCCGTGTGGTAGAAGTGATTTCCCAGTTGATGGAATCACCATTGGAACCAGCACCCCATTTAATGGCCGCAATGCAGAGTATGGCACCTTTTGTGAATGTTTCCGGTGCTTTACGCAATTTAGCCCAGGATTTAGTCAAAATCTCCCATGATTTGCGGTTAATGGACTCAGGCCCCAAAACTGGTTTTAAAGAAATTCAATTACCCCCAGTACAACCGGGTTCCTCAATTATGCCGGGTAAATATAA
The DNA here is from genome assembly GCF_029891665.1 of Anabaenopsis sp. FSS-46. Lineage (NCBI taxonomy): Bacteria > Bacillati > Cyanobacteriota > Cyanophyceae > Nostocales > Nodulariaceae > Anabaenopsis > Anabaenopsis sp. FSS-46. The sequence continues at coordinate 19,635 of NZ_JANQDG010000132.1, forward strand.
CCCAGTTATGGCAGAGATGACATCTATGGTATGTTTTCAGGTAATGGGTTACGATCATGCGATCGCCTTAGCTGCTCAAGCAGGACAATTAGAATTGAATGTGATGATGCCCCTCATCGCCTATAATCTGATTCACAGTATCGAAATTCTCGGTAATACCATCGCGGCTCTCACCCAACGCTGTATTGAGGGAATTATTGCCAACAGGGAACGTTGTTTAACTTATGCTGAAGGTAGTTTAGCATTAGTCACCGCACTAAATAGCCACATTGGTTATTTAAATGCGGCTGCTGTAGCCAAAGAATCTTTAGAAACCGGTAAATCTCTCAGGCAAATTGTTTTAGAAAGAGGGTTAATGAGTGAAGGGGAATTAGCAAAAGTGTTAGATTTGGAACAAATGAGCGCCATTGTGCCTCTAACATAAAATTCAAACACCTTACCTCACTTTTGACTCACTTCCAGGTCTCCCCTCTCCTTACCAAGAAGAGGGGCGTATAATTGTACTTATATCAATCCTATATATTATCCATGCAGACTCAAAAACCATCCGTTAGTTTGATTCGGGCTACTTCCTATGAACAGGAGGCTTTACAAGCATCTTTAGCTACCCTGCTGCAACCTTTGGGGGGGATGTCTGCCTTTGTGAAACCAGGGGATAGAGTGTTACTCAAACCGAATCTTCTCACAGGGGCCCGTCCCCATAAGGAGTGTACAACCCGCCGGGAACTGGTTTATGAAGTTGCCCAGATGGTCATAGACGCTGGTGGTCAGCCCTTTTTAGGGGACAGTCCGGCTTTTGGAAGCGCCAAAGGAGTAGCACAAGTTAATGGCTATCTCCCGCTTTTAGAAGAACTGAATATTCCTATTATTGAGTTTCACGGTAAGCGTTACCAAACTGTCAGTGAAGATTTTAATCATCTGCGGCTATGTAAAGAGGCTATGGAAGCAGATGTAGTCATTAACTTACCCAAAGTCAAATCACATATGCAGTTGACTTTAACTATGGGGGTAAAAAATCTGTTTGGTTGTGTTCCGGGTAAAATGAAAGCTTGGTGGCACATGGAAGCGGGGAAAGATACTCACCGATTTGGTGAAATGTTAGTAGAGACAGCCAGGGCAATTAATCCCAACCTAACCATTTTAGATGGTATCATCGGTCATGAAGGTAATGGACCTAGTGGGGGAGAACCCCGTGATTTGGGTATTTTAGCAGCAGCATCAGATGTATTTGCTTTAGATCGGTCAATGGTGGAAATTCTCAAGGTATCACCGGAACAAGTACCTACGGTTGCAGCTTCTCAAAGATTGGGCGTTTGTCCTGAACTTACCGAAATTGATTTTCCCCATTTACATCCAGATTTACTGACAATAACAGATTGGCAACTACCAGATCAGTTAATGCCAATTGATTTTGCCATGCCTCGGGTGATTAAGTCTACGTTTAAACATTTTTATATTAAGTTCCTCAAGGAGCCGATGAGTATTTATGGTAAAGCTTAGATTCTTAATTCTCGTTGTATGTTTAGGTTAAAACATGAAATTAGCATAGGGTTTTTGGGGTGATGTTCAGAGTAATTAAGATTTATTCAAGTATTTCTCATAATACTTGGGTGATACTATAATTAGGACATGGGGTTAAGGCCGTTGATTGGTAGAGCGTAAAATCCTATCCTCTTGTGGGTAGAGATGTCGGCCGTCGCCAGATATTCTGGTGCCATAAGAACACCTATCAACAGGGACGAGATTGCTCAAACACCATCCCCAAAATCCGCGATTCCTCAGCACTGGGAGTCACATAAACTTATGATCTCTATTGTCGTTAAGATAGAGATAGAGTTTTTTTGTGAATTTACCAGTATGACACAGATTGTTGTGATTGGGTTGCAAACCGCAGCGCCTTTACTGTATAGCGAACTTCTGCAAGTAGCTTATGCCAAAGTTAACTATTAGTTGCATTTATATATTTATATTACTGGCGATACTTAGCCGCATATCATCTCCGGTAAATAAAACTGAATAAAAAATGTTTGCTCATAGTCACAACTGTCAAACTGCATAAGTTGATCAATATGCATAAGTTTCTGACATCTGTCGTCCCACCGTCTCACTAGGTCCAATCTTTTGGACACAGCAATACATCAAGGCTAGAGATAGAGCAATGACGAATAATCCGCAAGAACCTGGTGAATACGATGCTGTACTTGGTGGACAACATACAGCGCCACAGTTCGCAGCAGTTTTAGGTGGTATGGAAGGGGTGATATTACGCTTTAGTAATCCTAATCCCCAGGTGAGAATCCTCGGAATTGCACAAGCTTTCAATTATGGCGAACTGGGTTTAGATTTCTTAATTCAGGCTTTAAATGATGAGTCACCAAAGGTACAATATGCAGCTTATTCGTTGTTGCAGTCTCGCACAGAAGCCAAGGCCAAAGAGGCGTTAAGAATATTTGAGGACGGAATAGAGTTATACTCAGTTGTAGGGGCAGACTATACTCACCTGCGCGACTTACTCGCAAAACAGAAGTGGAAAGCAGCTGATGACGAAACAAAGCGGGTAATGTTAGCTGTTGCGCAAAGGGAAGAGGAAGGCTGGTTAAATATTCAAAGTATTCATGACTTTCCCTGTGCAGACCTTGGTACCATTGACCAGTTGTGGTTAAAGTACAGCGATGGGCTGTTTGGTTTTTCTGTTCAAAAGCAGATTTATGAAAGTTTGGGGGGAACTCAAGAGTGGGACTATGAAGTTTGGAAAGCTTTCGGGGACAGAGTAGGATGGAGGAAGACTAACCATTGCCTGCAATGCACTGAGATTAATTGTGATAGGAGAAATCAAACGGTACAAATGCCTAATTTTTTAGCTCTTTGGTGTTGTGTGGAGTCTTGTTTTGTGGGTGGTCGAGATTTGTTTATTTCTCTGATTTCTAAACTGTCCAATTGTAGCATATTAGGGTGACACAAAAATGTAAACTTTTATTGTGAATTGGCGGTCATGCTTTGTCTGACCGTACTAGCTATACCAAAAATTAGCAATTGCCATCCGCTCAAGGTTTAGCTATGATATAGCGTGCGATCGCCCTATGGCTGCGCCACGCCAGCTATCGCGCAGATCCCAAGGTAATCGCTCAACAAGAGCCGCCATAAACGCTCTAGCAAAGGTCAAAAATCAGAAATTTATTCTCACTTCGCCATATAGGAACTGGGGATAAATAGACGGAGCGTTTATTATCCTGCGGGAGTATGATATTTTTAATACAGCAATAAGTAAACCTAGTGTTGAGGAATGATGAATAATCCACAGGAACCGGAAGGACATTATACTGTGCTTAATATTCCAAGTCAAGCGCCGGAGTTACCAGCCCTTTTAAATGCTATTCCCAGCCTGAGATGTCGCTATTCTTATCCTCACCCACAAGGCTTGAATCATCGAGGCGAAAATCTAGCCAATGGTGTTTGACCATTAGCTAACTTTATAAAGCTTTTTGTCGGGTAGTTATTAGGATAGGAATCGAAATAAATAGCTGAACCATAAAGATAGGTGGTGGTTTAGCGACAGGATAGCCCAACTTATAACTGCTGACATCTCCTAGACAAATTTCATACATTAATAATTCATTTGCCATTTATACTAATGACTAACAATGCTGTGAGCACCGCAAGTCCCCATCAAAAACTAGTCCAGCAATTAGACTTAATGCTTCGCGCCCGCTATCCACTACTTTATATAGTGGGAACCGAAGAAGAACCCATAGAAGAAGTACTACAACAAGTCACGCAACTATCCCAGTCACAGCGTCAGTTATTATTCTGGGACATAGTTACCGGTTGGAATGACAACGGAAACGATAAAGGATCCGTCATGAGTGCATTAGCCAGAATAGCCAAAGCACCAGAAAACACAACTACTATATTTGTATTGCGTGACATACATTTTATCCTCAAAACCCCGGAGATGGAAAGACATGCTCCCGTGATTCGCGCGCTCAAAAATCTGACTCGACAACTCAACCGCACCCGTCAGACCCTCATCCTCACCAGTCATACATTAACTATTCCTCCAGAATTACAAGAAGAAATCACAGTTATTGATTTTCCTTTACCAAAGATTGCAGAGATTGATTACTTGATTCACCAACTAGTGGTTCCTGAGAAACTCAAGTTAAGCGGACTAGGAAAAGAGCAACTCATCAAAGCCTGTGAAGGATTAAGTCGCGCTAGAATTCGGCGAGTTTTAGCAGCAGCTTTAGCCGCCAAAGGACAAGTAAACGAATCAGATATTGACGGAGTTTTAGAAGCCAAGAAACAAGCAGTTCGGCAAACAGGAATATTAGAATTTTACACAGCCCATGAATCATTAAAGAATGTTGGGGGATTGGAAAATCTTAAACAGTGGGTGCGGATGCGTCAAGATGCTTTTACCGAAGAAGCTCGACGGTATGGAATACCTAACCCCAAAGGAATTTTACTTGTAGGAATACAAGGAACTGGTAAATCATTATCAGCCAAAACCATCGCCCATGAATGGCGTTTACCTCTCTTACGCTTAGATGTGGGTAGACTATTTGGGGGAATAGTGGGAGAAAGTGAGAATCGCATTCGCAAAATGATTCAATTAGCAGAAGCGATTTCTCCATGTGTATTATGGATGGATGAAATAGATAAAGCATTTGGTAATATTAATAGTAGTGCTGATGGTGATTCTGGCACCTCTCGCCGGGTATTTGGGACATTAATTACTTGGATGCAAGAAAAAACAAGTCCAGTCTTTATGGTAGCTACCGCCAATAATGTGCAAATTCTCCCAGCTGAGTTATTAAGGAAAGGTCGCTTTGATGAAATATTCTTTTTAAATTTACCTACAGAACAAGAACGTCATGATATTTTCAAAGTCCACCTGCAAAAAATTCGTCCCTCCCAACAGCGAGACTTTGATTTACCCAAACTTGCTGAACATACAGAAAACTTTAGCGGTGCTGAAATTCAGCAAGTGATTATTGATGGAATGCATCGAGCTTTTGGTAATCTGGTAAATGGTAATCGGCGTGATTTTAACACAGATGATATTTTAGCCGCTATATCAGAAACAGTACCTTTAGCAGCCATAGCCAAAGAACAAATCGCTAGTTTAAAACGCTGGGCTGCGGAAGCAGGAGCCAGAACAGCTTCTATAGATACCCAATTAGTTGAGGAGTTAAAAAACTATTCTCAGCAACAAGGCTTAACTCCCCTAGAAGTAGATTAAAAGAAAGGGGAATAGGTGAATATTCTCTTCTGCCACAATATCATATTCATAACATGACTATTCCGCTAGAAGCAATTACATTGAGGAGTTTTATATGTCTCATTTTACGACTATCCAAATCCAAATTAAAGAGGGGGAAATTCTGCATCAAGTCCTACGAGAGTTAGGTTATACCGTAGAAAAAAACACCAATGTACGGGGTTACATGGGTGATAGCACAACAGCCGAATATGTCATCCCCCAAGAAAATGGTTATGATTTAGGCTTTCGTCCACAGGGAGAAAATTATGAATTAGTTGCAGATTTTTGGGGTGCAGAAATTGATGAACAGGAGTTTGTCAATCATATTAGTCAAAAATATGCCCACAAAATCTTGATGAAGACAATTGAAACTGAGGGATTTAATATAGAAACAGAAGAAATATTAGAAGATGGTACGATCAGGGTTGTAGTAGGTAGATGGGTTTAAGGGTTAACATCTCTGTTTTACCTCTGTATATTACATCCCCCTGGTGAAGGAAGGAAATAAAATTTCTACTCGCCCTTTCTCCTATTCATCAAGAGAGGTTTGGGTTGAGGTTTTATCAGCGTTATCAAAAAAATGAAATGCTCCCAGTTTAAAAGTATTATTGGTTATAATGAGCATAAAGGAAGAAGCATCATGGCAGAATATCAAAAAGTTGAATATCACATTGGTAAAGATGGTAAGATTGTCGAAAAGGTTTTAAATGCAACCGGATCTAGTTGTGTAGAAACGACACGAGGTTTAGAAAAATCCTTGGGAGCAATAGAATCTCAGGAACTTTTACCTGAATATTACGAACCAGATGGGTTAATCAATATATGTGAAAATCAATCCTTGCAGCAGTGGTGATAACATCATATCATTCCTGTCGAAATCGCAGCAGCACACAAATATCTTGGAAATAAGATTTATCTTCTCATGCATAATAAAAGTGAGTTAGACAGTATGATTTTATCTTTTAAACCATTTTTATTTCAAAAATATGTCAATAAATAATATGCTAGAACAAATAAATCATCTGACTTTTGGTATAATTATGGTAGTGGCGATTTATCTGGTTTTGTCGTCACTATTTTTAGAAAAATATCAAGCTCTCCCTATTATCAATCAACCTGTAATTTCTCCAGACACAAACAGAAAAATCCAAGATTTAGAAATTCAATGTCAACGACTCAGAGAAGAGTTAAAACAACAAGCTCAACAATTACAAAGTGATTTTCAGTGTGAGACTTTTACCCAACTGCAAACCTTACTCAGCAACTATCCTACAGTCAAGAAAATGGCTCTAGCACAACCTGAATTACCTGCTAAAAACATACTGTCCCTATTCACATCTTTAGAGCAACTTATTTCTAGTTGGGGTTATACCCCCATTGGTGAAACTTGGGAACAGGTAAACTATCATCCCCAATTACATCAAGCTGATAGTGATGAGATCCTAGAAGGAGAATTAGTATATATTCGTTTTATTGGTTATCAAAAAGGTGATAATATTCTCTATCCAGCTAAGGTTAGTCGCACTCTTCCAGGTAGATATAATAAATGTTAAAATCTTTCATATCGTAGGCTGGGGTTACTAACTTAAAACTTCAGCAATCACAGATAAATCTATACTTAAATATCCCGGTATACTACGGCATTTTTAAAACTGCCGTATTAGATAATTATTGTCAAATAATACCACCTTTTCAGGTGCAATTTTACCATTGCTAGAAGCAAAAATGAAAAATTTCATGACCTCATGGTTTTGTTGATTTACGTTGAAACCAAACCTACTTTCAATCTTGAATTATGACAACTGTTGCAATTGATTTTGGTACAAGTAATACTGTGGTCAGTATTTTAGAACCTGATACTCAATTACCTAAAAGTTTACGTTTTCCTAATCTATCCCGTTTATTTATTGGTGCTTCTGCTCACGGTGAAAGATTAGAAATTCCAGTTATTCCCAGCGTACTCTTTATTAAATCACATAACCAGGTGATCTTAGGTGAAGGGGTCCGCAGTCAAAGACTAGGACTTTCTCAAAGTTACCCTCCTGAGCGATTATTTAAAAAATTTAAACGTGATTTAGCTGGAGATTATCAATCACCCCCGATACATATCGAGGGAAGAGATTATGATTCTAGATCAATATGTGAGTTATTTATTCAAAGTATTTGGAGAGAAATTAAAAAACAAAATATTAAACCAAATCATTTAGTTTTTACTGTTCCTGTTGGTGCTTTTGAACGTTATTTAGATTGGTTTCGAGACTTGGGAGCAAAGTTAAATGTTCCTGAGGTTTCAATTATAGATGAATCTACGGCTGCTGGCTTGGGATATGCTATCAAACATCCTGGTGTGTTGATGTTAGTGGTGGACTTTGGCGGAGGAACTCTAGATTTAAGTTTACTCAAAACAGTTCCTCATTCTAGTCCCAATGGTAATTTACGCGCTGAGGTTTTAGCTAAATCTGAAGCTTATGTAGGTGGAGAAGATATTGATATTTGGATAGTAGAAGATTATTTACGTTCTCAGAATTTAAGACGGGAACAATTAGGCCAAATTGCTTATCAAAATTTGTTAGAAATTGCCGAAAAGCTAAAAATTCAATTATCCAAAAATCAATCTGTTAGTGAAACATGGTTTGATGATGAATCTTTTATGTCTTATGAATTGAGAATGAATCGTGAAAAATTAGAGGAAATTTTAGAAAATAGACAATTTTTACAACAGTTGCGGGAAGCTTTAGATGATGTGTTAGGAATTGCTTTCAAAAAAGGTATTCATAAAAATGATATTGATGAAGTCTTATTAGTAGGAGGAAGTTGTTTAATTCCGGCAGTCAGACAACTAATTATATCTTATTTCGGTAAGAATAAGGTAAAACTTAATAAGCCCTTTGATGCTGTGTGTCATGGTGCTTTAACTGTGAGTAAATTTACACAGGTTGATGATTTCTTGCATCATAGTTACGCTATTCGTTTATGGGATGCTTACAGTAGAACATATACTTATCATCGCTTATTTACTCAAGGTACAAAATATCCTTGTGAATCTAAAGCATGGTTAAATTTACAAGTTGCAAATAATGGACAAATGGAGGTGCATTTGGATATTGGTGAATTAGGCGATATGACGCAAACAGAAATCGCTTTTGATGCGTCAGGAAGAATGACAAGCAGTATTGTCCAACACCAAGAAACTTATCGTTCTTTAGATAGTCAGCATCAAAAGGTTTGTGTAGCTAAACTTAACCCCCCCGGAGAAGCAGGTTTTGATAGGATATCTGTGTTATTTTACGTAGATTCTCATCGGACTTTATTAGCTACTGTGAAGGATTTATTGACCGGTGAGATATTGGTTGATAGAGGAGAAGTATATAAGTTGAGGTAATGTCATGATCATTAGTAGTAACTGCTAAATATCCTCTAAAATCCCTATGGCGCAAGCAGATGGCTGCTTATCCATTTCATTTGATTGATCACTAATTGGCTTAACCTATTCTTAACATAAAAGCCAACATTACAGTCAGCGGCGCTACTAAAGTCAGGAATACAACACTTGTGTAGAAAATTGTATCAAAAATACCAGCTAATAAAGCACTAATATGAAAGTTGCCAAACTGTCAAAATTTTTCCCTGCTACATAATTGACCTGAAAAAAATAGTTAGAATAACATCAATACTCTCTTTTAGAGGGTTAACCTACCACAAAAGTGACAAATTTCAATTTGTATGAATGCAACTAGCCAGTCTGCCAGCCCTACCGATACATATTCCCATCGTTTGGCAGACATTGTGGGAACTGCGATCGCTCTAGTGACTCTAACACTACCTGTGTTTGTCATTGCCCACTATTCAACTGATGCTTCAAATAACCAGCAACCCCCAACCTATACACCACCAAGAAGTGGAAATTAAAAAATACTTACAACAAAGGGATCACAGCCAGTTAGCTCGAGAAAGGAGAAAACAGATTGTGAGCTAAGATTTTGAATGTGTAGACAGAGCAGCCTGAGGAAGTTGGCGACGGCGGGAATCCCTCTTTCTGTGAACAGATATCTTGATGTTTTCCTAGAGATCTATATATACTTTGACATCCTTCCTCTGGCCGCAGCGTTTCCTGTATGCGTCGGATGACTCCCGCGCACAAAGTTTTAGCGGTAAGATGAATTGTACCGCAGAGACTTTGGTAGCATACTAATAGGGGCAATTCACCAATTGCCCCATTAAAGCTGGGTAGTTGTGACAATCAAGCAAAATTACTGGGTTAAGTCAGAAGACAGAACATTACAGTACTGTGAAACACACAGGAATTCAAGCTTGTGGCTGCGACGTGAAATACCAGGTGTTACTTGTACCAAAAAGCGGTTTTCTGTATAGGCGCAGCCTTCCCGCAAGGTAGCAAGAATCTCCCCTTCTGAGGTTAGTGGGGGAGTGTCAAATACATCGCATCAGTTGTGGGTACTTGACAAATGTGTACAAGCAGCCAAACTGAATGCTAATTTAATTTACCGTTATCAGAGGAGTTTTTTTTGTGGACTTATCCCGTATTCCTGCTCAACCAAAACCGGGTATACTCAATGTTTTAATTGAAATCCCCGGCGGGAGTAAAAATAAATACGAGTTTGACAAAGATTTACAAGCCTTTGCCCTGGACAGAGTGCTTTATTCTTCCGTACGATATCCTTATGACTACGGTTTTGTACCTAACACCTTAGCTGATGACGGCGATCCTCTCGATGGTATGGTGATTATGGATGAACCTACCTTTCCAGGCTGTGTGATTGCCGCACGACCAATTGGGATGTTAGAAATGATCGACGGCGGCGATCGCGATGAGAAAATTCTTTGTGTTCCTGACAAAGATCCGCGCTACGCTCATGTAAAATCTCTCAAAGACTTAGCACCACACCGATTAGAAGAAATTGCCGAATTTTTCCGCAGTTATAAAAATTTGGAAAGAAAGGTTACAGAAATTCTCGGTTGGCAAGATGTTGACAAAGTGGCACCCTTAGTAGAGAAATTTATTAGGGCTGCTAAAGCATAATACAAAAGCTCACAGTTATCAGTTATCAGTTATGAGTTATGAGTTTTGGTTTTTAACTCCTAACTCTAACTGTCCATTACCTTTGTCAAGACACAAACAGCCTTGGCCAGTTGTGAACGGCAAAAAATGCTCTAAAAATCTGAAAAAAAATGCAGCGTACTCTCCTTTTGGCAAAAATTCATAACTGTACCCTCACGGGGGCAAATATCAACTACGTGGGTAGTATCAGCATCGACCAAGTATTGTTGGACAAAGCTGGAATTTTACCCTATGAGCAAGTGCAAGTAGTGAATAATGCTAATGGTGAGCGTTTTATTACTTATACAATACCAGCCCCAGCTAATTCCGGCGTGATTGAACTCAATGGCGCTGCAGCACGTCTAGGAATTTCAGGCGATCGCGTGATTATTATGGCTTATGGCCAGTTTACCCCAGAAGAGTTACAAAATTACGCTCCTAAGGTAGTCCTGGTGGACGAGAACAACCGACCATTAGAAGTGAGACAGTATGTCTAGTCCTGGGTAAGTACTTATAGAAAACAATTAACGCTCTCCTGTGCATCCATCAGGAGAGCTAGGAGGTTAGTTTTGTGCCATCAGCTTTTCTTTATCCCGGCGGCGTTTTTTAGCGTAAAGCTGAATTGTCACCGCCATCAAGATGATCAAGCCAAAAACCACCCAAACTGTAATATCTGTTGGTAGATTATTTTTAAACACAGCCAATAAGACAATCACCAGTAACATCACGGTCGGTGCTTCATTTAAAGCCCGCAACTGCTGACCACTCCAGCGACACTCATCGGCGGCCAACTGTTTCATCAGACGACTACAGTAATAATGATAACCAATTAGAAGACAAACAAATAGTAGCTTAATGTGCAACCAACCCTGTTTTAAAACTTCGGGTTCAGTGCTTAATAAACCTATAGCCATTGCGACGGTTACCAACATTCCCGGAGTGGTAATGATATTGTAGAGCCGTTTTTCCATAATCTCATACTGAGTTTTCAGTATGGTTTTTGCTGGTTCTGGTTCTTGGTTGGCTTCTACATGGTAGATAAATAGACGTACTAGATAGAATAATCCCGCAAACCAAACTACAATGCCAATCAAATGAAATGCTTTAAACCACGAGTAAGCCATGAACTCAAATCTCCATCAATTTTATTGTTAATAAAAATTGGATAAATGCAGTCTTAAATAATATTATCAAAAGCGAGAAAATCATTGTTCACTAGCCTTGACCATACTTAAACTTAGACAAAAAAATGATTTTTGATTGAATTACACAGGAGTTACTAAATAAACACTGAGCCACATATCAAACGCCTAAAATATGTTTTTAGAGATATTTTGACTGACTCTTGTAATTTATTCTCTATAGTTATTCCGATAACTTACCCAATCACTGAAACAGATAAGTTGAGATTTTGAATTGTTCAAGTATTTTCCTGGCTCTATAATATCGATTTTTCCCAGATTTAGCTATTTTCTGACTAGGTATTTATCCGCCGGACAAAGGGTAAAAGGTCTTCTAAAATCTCTTTGTGGTAGTGTTCTTGAGGGTAATGTCCGACATTATTAATTTTTATTAATTCGGCATGAGGCACAGAATGAGCAAATTTTTCTGCTACATCTATGGATAGCCAAGGGTCGATCATTCCCCACTGAATCAGAATGGGTTGTTCCCATTGCTGAAAGCCAGATTCTATTTCCGACATTGATTTGTCTAGTTGTAAGTTGCGAATAGTGGCCAGCAGACTTCGCCCCGCAGTGGAAGCTTTTAAAAATGGTTTGCGATAAATATCTAAATCTTCATCTTCGATGCGGTAACGACTACCGCCTTCTAGTGTGCGATCAACCAACAGAGGGTCTTGGGTCAGCATTTCACCAGCCAATGGTAAACCCAGTTGTTTGATTTTCCAAGGTAATTTGGCAGTGGTGGAAATTGGTGTGTTTAAAATAGCTATGTTAGCAATTTGTTCTGGATGGCGCAAGGCATATTGTAACCCTACAGAGCCTAAAAATCCCTGAACAACTAAAGAAAAACGTTCCAATTGTAAGGCTTTGATGAATCCTTCTAAGGCGGTGATAAATTTATCGGGTGTGTAGGCAAAATCCCATTTTTCTGGCTGGGCGGAAAAGCCATAACCAATCCAATCAGGGGCGATCGCTCTGGTTCCTTGACTGGCTAAAGCCGGCATAATGTTCCGCCAACTGTAACTCTGTGATACTAAACCGTGTAGTAACACCACAGGCAGTAAATCTGTTTTGCCAATGGGTTCAGATTCCCGATAAAACCATTGTAGAGAATCTACGGTAATTTTATGTTCTTTTAAAGACACGTTATGTTCCTAAGAAAATCTAAAAACTATTTTTTATTTTCAATATAAATAATCATCTCACGAATTGCGTCAGCTGTGGCCGGTGCTAGTAAAACCCCATTGCGGTAGTGTCCAGTGGCTAAGAGGACGTTACTAAAGCCTAGTAGTTTGTCAATCACTGGCGCGGGACGATTTTCAGGACGGGGACGTAAACCCGACCAGGTGCGAATAATTTCGGCTGTGGCTAAATCTGGGCAAAAGGCGATCGCTTGCTGCCAAACTTGATCTAACAATTCTTGATTAGGTGGGATTTGATCATCATGACTAGGAAACTCTACCGTCGCACCCACCCAATAATTACCATTCCCCACAGGGACAATATGTACATCATTCCCAGTCACAACCGGCTGAAACTCAGGATTATTGCCTAATGGTCGTTCTAGACGTACTTGTAACGCTTGTCCTAGTACCGGACGAATATTAACCATCTGGTTTAGTTGTGCTGTGAGTGATGTAGAACCTAGTCCCGCTGCTACGACTATGCAATCAGCATTAATTTTACCCTCTGTAGTGGCAAGTGCAGGAAAGTTATTACCTTCTTGTTCAATGCCCAAAACATCCACACCAAATTTAAACCTTACCCCATTGTATTGGGAAGCCTCAACCAAAGCTAAGGTCAAAGCCCTGGGATTTAGTTGACGGTCTTGGGGAGAATACACTGCTGCGGTAACTTGAGGGTGATTCACTTGAGGACAAAAAGTTTTGAGTTTGGCTGTGTCCCAAATTTCTAACTTCCAGCCTTGAGAGTGGCGAATTTCCGCCAGTTTTTCCCACTCTGGTAAATTTTCTTCTGCCCCTAAAAGCTTGATCATCCCTTGGCGGTTAAAAGGAATTTTACGACCTGTTAGAGCTTCTAATTCGGGAATTAAGGTTTCGTAGCGTTGGATGCTTGTTTGTCGCCTTTGCCAAGCTTGACCTTTGATTTTATGGCTAATCACACCCATTAAAACCCCTAGTGCCGCACCTGTGGAAGCTTGGGCGGGTGGTTGACGGTCAATGACTGTAATGTTAAGACTCTTAATTAGGCTGAGTTCATAGGCGATCGCCGCTCCCACAATACCACAACCGATAATCACTATATCCATGTTTTTAGAGGAATTTATGCTGGTATTTCTAGCAGCCTTTGCCCTATCGCACTACACCCCCATACTTAGAAACTAGGGGCACTGTGCGTGTTTTTTGGTAGAGAGAAAAACAACAAACTGCTTACCCTCTACCCATTGTATTCTAGCTAGTGCCTAATGTACTTATGATTTCCCACTGGTATCAGGAAGCAGTTGCAGGAATTGGTCAATATCTCCCAAAGCCGCTTGGTAGTTATTCAAAGCCGGCTGTGTATTACCCTGTCCAGCAGCTTCATCAATTTTAACTAAGTGGTTCAGCAAATCTCGGTTTTTTTCCCGTGCTGTGGGTTGGGACGAAGGCAGGAGATTGGGAATAATATAAGTCATGCTCAACCTAGCTTCTGTCATCGGACCATGTATAAAATTACCTACATTAATCCAATCCTTTTTTTCAATCAGGGTTTTTAGTTCTGCTGCGCGATCGCGCACAGCCTGAATTTTGGGAACATATTCCTGAATTCTCTCTAGTTGAGTTGCTGAGTAAGTTGGAGGTGCAACTGTGCCACTAGGACCACCACAGCTAATAAGTAATGTGGCTAATAATACTAAAATCAGCGAAAAAATCGAGCGTTGACGCGCCATAAACTGAATTGAATTTGTTTTGTATGTGCCGACTAACAGTGTAATTTTAGATCGTTGGGGTGATTTATCGTTCTACTTCACAAGGTATTTTCCTGAAAAATCTAGTTATGGGGGTTGGTATTTTGGCTTTATTCCATAATTACTGAGTACTTTCAGGAAAATTAAGTATAATTACTCAAGATAACCCTGAGCAGTCTCCCAAGACTTAATCAGCAGTTGTTAATCTCCAGAATTGTCAAGAAAGGGAAATTTTAAATTTGCTAAGTATCAAAGGTACTGATAAGCTCCAAACACTAATATAATCAGCCTTCTGGCGGTTTTTCTGTCCTAACATTCCCCATAGTTCCGTAAAATATAGGAGTGTTTTTTCGTGAACGCATCTGAACAAGCAACAAACCTTGAACTCGCCAGCAAGATTGCTACCGTAGTGAATTTGTTTAAATTGGAGTTTCCTGATGCTAAATCAGATCTCAAACCCTGGAAGAATGACCCAGATACCAGGGAGTTGGTAGATCCAGATTCTATAGACATCGGTTTTCACTTTCCGGGAATCAGCAAATCTTGGCGCAGTCGCAGTATCTTAATTCAAATCCGCTTTTACCAAGATCCCATAAGTGACTCACGGCGTGCCATTGGTTTAGAAGTTGCAGGTTTTGACCACCGTGGTGAGGCGTGGCGACTGTCTACAGTAGAAAACTGGAGTTTTGTCGGTATGTGTGAACCTGCTCCAGAAGTCGGTGACAAACTCAAGCAGATTTGTCGGCACATTTTAGAGGTGTTTAATAAACCTAGTGATTAAGACTCATTAATCAGGGGTCTTGGTGTTTTACACTTACCATCGACACAATAGGCTGATTGATAGGTACTCTCACGCTTGCCAAAAAGAGTATAACGGTGGTCGCGGATTTGTTCATAAAAGCGATCGCCCACCCACTTCATCCCAGGTAAACCCCGGTAAGCATCTACAAATACTCTTCCCATAGGTAATAACCTCCCAATCTCTTCAGCTGCGTCACTACCTTGCCAACGTCTTTGCGATGTATCGCCATCAATTAAAATTAAAATCATCCCCAGTTGACAATCTTGGGGGGTAATTCCCCACCGTGCTAGTGTTTGTTCATCTTGCATGGGAACGTAGCGAAACAGCCTTCCATGGTCTAGCGTTTCTAGTAATTGCACTAGGGTAACACAGAGATTACAGTTTCCATCGTAGATAACGTAGTAATTCATAAAATTGACTTCTTTGGATGGAGGTAGATAGGTAGTGAGGAAAATAAGTACAAAGACTGATGCAAAAGTGTTACTTTTTGATTGGAAATAAAACCAACATCTCCCCATTCCTCAATTAGGTACACTAGAATTTAATTCTAAATCATCTAGGAATACCAAAGAGAATGTCTAAAAAGCGTAATTCACCATTACCCAGTAATCTCTTTCCCTCCCAAACTCCCTATCAGTCAGAGAACTGGGAGGAGAGAGTCGCCCAGGTAGGGTATCGCTTTAACCGACAGTATCAAAAGCAAGACTTGGAATTACCAGCAGAAATACAGGAAATGCCCATATATCAAGAATGGGTAGCGGGGATTTTGTCAGGGAGAATTGTTTCTCCTTTTTGGGAAATTGCTCAACCGAAAAAAAACCAGCAATGTTTAGATATTGGCTGTGGTGTCAGCTTCTTAATCTATCCTTGGCGGGATTGGTCAGCATATTTTTATGGTCAAGAAATCAGCACTGTGGCACGGGATACCCTCAATTCCCGTGGTCCCCAATTGAATTCTAAGCTGTTCAAAGGTGTAGAGTTGGGGCCAGCCCATCAATTAAACTACTCGCCCAACCAATTTGATTTGGCGATCGCTACAGGTTTTAGCTGCTATTTTCCCCTAAAATATTGGAATGCTGTGTTACTAGCAGTCAAGGGGGTGTTAAAACCAGAGGGACATTTTGTATTTGACATCCTTAACCCAGAACACCCTTTAGCAGAAGATTGGGCAGTTTTGGAAACATATTTGGGGGCTGAAGTATTTCTAGAACCGATAGCCGAGTGGGAAAAAATGATCAAAGCTACTGGTGCAAAAATAGTGAAGCAGCAATCAGGAGAATTATTTGATTTATATAAAGTCAAGTTTTGATACTTTTCTAACTTTCAGAACTCCATACTGTATAACCTTAGGCTGAGGACTTAAGTATTGATCTTGAGAAGAATGAGGTCAGGTAGTAATCCACTGTGGATTATGCAGATGAACTCAATACAGGAGTTTTTTTTTATGGCTGATGCAATCCAAAACGTTGACCTAGATAGCACCATCTCCGCATTGCAAACAGACCTGACATCTATCCCTACAGACCAAGCCATGGCTATCATCAATACTTGGCAGCAAGAACTCTCAGGAACTGACCTAGGTGAAGACTTGGGGGAACTGAAAGAGGCGCTCCTCAGTGGCGATGCTGGATCCATTGCGGATATTCTGGTTGATTTAGGCGAAGATACTCAAACCGCAGCAGCTAACGCTACCGGTGACATAGCGGATAAAGTGCAGCGACTCGGAGAAATGCTTTGTCAAGCTGGTAATTCTTTGGAATAGTTGTAAATCTTTTCCATTCCACCTAGGATAGCAGACATAATGGGTATGAGCAACTGTGTCTCTACCCACAGTATAGAAGCAAACAGCCAAATAAGTTGTGTCCCTGAGTACATTGTGAACTGGCAAGTCTTAACTGATAATTGTTAAGAACCCTCACCCCGTCTTTGATTTCCTGTCAAAGTCTCCCCTGGGGTGGGGTTCTTTTTCAGGTTCATACAACAGTAAATATATGGGCTACAACTGCAAAACCCTGGCGGAACTTTATCAAAATACACTCCTCAATGACGTACTGCCATTTTGGGAAACATATTCCCTGGACTGGGAGCATGGCGGCTATTTCACCTGTTTAGACCGCAGTGGTCAGGTTTATGACACAGATAAATTTATCTGGTTACAAAATCGTCAAGTGTGGACTTTCTCCATGCTATGCAACCAGCTAGAAAAACGGGAAACCTGGTTAGCAATTGCCAAAAATGGGGCTGATTTTCTGGCTCAACATGGCAGAGATGCTGAAGGTAATTGGTACTTTGCCCTTACCCGTGCAGGTCAGCCACTGATAGAACCCTATAATATATTTTCTGATTGCTTTGCCGCCATGGCATTTAGTCAATACGCCTTAGCTTCTGGCGCAGACTGGGCTAAAGATGTGGCGCTGCAAGCCTATAACAATGTTTTGCGCCGTCAGGATAATCCTAAAGGCAAATATAACAAGACCCATCCGGGTACTCGCCCCATGAAGTCCTTGGCTGTACCCATGATTTTAGCTAATCTCACTTTAGAAATGGCATGGCTGCTACCCAGTGAAACCCTTGAGAATGTCCTAGCTACCACTGTTAAAGAAGTGATGACGGATTTTCTTGACCAGGAACGGGGACTGATGTATGAGAATGTCACCCCTAACGGTTCTCACATTGATTGCTTTGAGGGGCGGTTAATTAATCCTGGTCATGGGATTGAGGCTATGTGGTTTATTATGGATATCGCTAGCCGGAAAAATGATACTGATACTATTAATCAAGCTGTTGATGTGGTGCTAAATATCCTCAATTTTGCCTGGGATAATGAACACGGCGGATTATATTACTTTATGGATGCAGAGGGTCATCCCCCCCAGCAATTGGAATGGGATCAAAAACTATGGTGGGTGCATTTAGAATCTTTAGTTGCATTAGCCATGGGCTATCGCTTGACGGGGCGTGAGTCTTGTTGGCAATGGTACCAGAAAATGCATGATTATACTTGGTCACACTTTGCTGATCCTGAAGGTGGGGAGTGGTTCGGTTATCTCAATCGTCGTGGGGAAGTGTTGTTAAATCTCAAGGGCGGTAAGTGGAAGGGGTGTTTCCATGTACCCCGTGCATTGTATCTTTGTTGGCAACAGTTTGCAGCGCTCAGTTAACTGGGATTTTTCCCAGTATAGCCTCTGTGCAAGGTCTGTGGGGAGTGGTACAGGTAAAAGAAGATGACAAAAGAGATTAATTTAATTGCTGTTGCGGATAAATTCACACATCAAGGTCAGGTTGTAGCCATTCAGTCTTTGGGGAATGGTAATATTAATGAAACTTTTCTGGTAACTCTCAATTGTGCCAAGCTACAGCATTTTGTGTTGCAACGCATTAATACCCAGGTGTTTCGGCAGCCGGAATTGGTAATGCAGAATATGCGTATTGTCACAGATCATGTTGGCGATCGCCTTAAAGATAGCCCACTTAATCGCCCCTGGAAGTTTCCCCGGGTTTTATCAACTGAAGATAGTCAAGACCTGTGGTTAGATGAGAATGGCCGCTGCTGGCGAGCTATTAGCTTTGTGGAAAATGCCCAATGCTTCGACACCCTGGAAGATAGTTACCGCGCCTCAGAAGTCGGCTATGCTTTGGGGATGTTCCATCATCTCATCAGTGACCTACCGCCAACAACACTAGCGGATACTTTACCAGGGTTTCATATTACACCACTTTATCTACAACAGTATGAGGAGATACTGGCAAAAACTCACCCACACCTATCACCAGAAGTCAATTATTGTTTACAATTCGTTAGTGATCGCACCAGTTTTACAGATATTTTAGCAACTGCCATCAGCAAGGGTAAACTACCATTACGCCTGATCCACGGCGACCCTAAAATCAATAATGTGTTGTTTGATCGAGGGACTCACAAAGCAGTCAGCCTGATAGACCTGGATACCGTCAAACCGGGATTAATACATTATGATATTGGTGACTGCGTGCGATCGGGTTGCAATCCCCTGGGAGAAGAAACCCAGTATTGGGAACAAGTTTATTTTAATACAGAACTATGTCAGTTAATTCTACAGGGTTATCTGGCTGTGGCTCAAGGTTTTCTCACAGAGAATGACTACACCTACATTTATGATGCCATTAGGTTGATTACCTTTGAGTTGGGATTGAGGTTTTTTACTGACTATTTAGCTGGGAATATTTATTTTAAAGTCAAATATCCAGAACACAATTTGGCTAGGGCCTTAGTTCAATTTAAGCTGACTGAAAGCATCGAATCTCAAGAAACCACAATTCGCCAAATTATCCGAGATTTGAGATGAGAAATCAGACATTTTCCTTACTACCCTTTCCCTCACAGCAATTCTTACCAAATATACAGATTATAGGTAATATCCACCGATATGCAAATCAACTCACCCTGAATTACCAAGTTATCGGTGACTTAAAACAGCTTGTGATTCCTCGTCGGTTATCAGATACACCGACCCGTCACCATGAACTATGGAAAAATACTTGTTTTGAGTTTTTCTTGGGTATTAAAGGTAATCCACAGTATTGGGAGTTCAACCTTTCCCCTGCTGGAAATTGGAACGTTTATCACTTTGATGGATACCGTCAAGGGATGAGAGAGGAAACAGCTTTTAATCTTCTTCCCTTTACTACCCAGTACCAAGGAGATAGTTTAACCCTGGTTGTGGATCTTGATTTGGGTCTAGTCATCCCCAGAGAACAGGAAATAGAAGCAGCAATTACTACTGTAATAGAAGATAAAAATAGTAATATTACTTACTGGGCATTAACTCATAGTGGGGTAGAGCCTGACTTTCATCGGCGAGATAGCTTTATGATTGATTTGTAACTATTCATCACCAACGGGGAAAACTAACTCAAACTTAGTTCCTTGTAGCTGTGGGTAAGGGTATGTAGTCACATAATTTGTGATGATTTTTTGTAAAATTTCTGCATAACTCAAAGCTGCTGCTAGCTGTTCCCAGCTAGGAGTCCGAGAAAATTTAATTCCCCGTTCTTTAGCTGCTTGGCGACACCCATTATAGGAGCCATACTGTTGTAGAAGTTGATCTTTATCTAGTAAATTGGGTGCAAAAGGTAAAGCAGCTATGGGGGGTTCATTGCTCTGGTAAACTTCCTGGTTTAGCTGATTTACGGCCACTTGTGCAACTGTGTAAATGGCGGCGGAATTCTGCAAGTCTCGTTGGTAATTGTCCTTGAGAACCTCTAACAGTTGATTGAGGCGTTTTTTACCCATGATTTTTATGACTCATTATCTAAAAGAGATTTTCCGATTGAACGGGGGTCTTGAGACATTTGTGGTTTTTGCTGTAGTTGCTCAGGGGTAAGAGGAGAGGAGGATACAGCAGATGGTAATTTTACTGTTTCCCGGGTCTTTTCTTCCCGCCACCATAGTACAATTGATTTAATTGCTTGCACCAATTTGAAGAACCTGCTGGGAAAAGATAAATAATTCCAGTGTGCTTGTTCTGGATTCTCAATATCTGAGACTGAATCAAAGGCTGTAGAAAGTTGGTCTAAATATCGGCTCATGGAGCCAATTTCATTTTCCATTTCTACCACAGTCTGGCGGTAAACTTCGGCAACTTCTGTTTTTTCCTGTTTCAGTTGGTTAATGAGAACTTGCATCCGTTGTTTATGTTCTTTATTTCTGCGGAGCAACTGGGAACGACTACGATTTGTGAAAACTAGACAAGCTCGCATTTCTTGATACAAGATATCAACTTCATTGTTGTTAAGTCCCTCAATGGTTTTGGGAAACTCTGTGGCGGAACGAAACCGTGCAGATGATTGATTCTTTTTTTGCTGCATAGGATTATTTAATGTTTGCTTTTACCTACTTGGGGTTAAAAGCATCAACAGGTATGGGAACTTGAAGTTGATTCGTTGAAAGTAAATTTACATAATTATATCAATATAACTGTTAAATTATATATCACAATATGACTGTATTCTGAACCCCAATGTTTTGATTTATCAATGCTTACCCTAATATCTATAGCAATCCTAAATGATTCATGAACAATTTCTGTTCCCTGTTCCCTTTCCTCACTCATAATTTCTCAAGTCAAATAGGATGACTATATCTGGAGATAGATGACATAGATAACATACCAGTATTATTATTTTGCGCCTTTAGCCATGGATGGAATGCTCACCTCACTTTTGCTGAGTGAAATGGGGTAGATGAATTGCTCTACTAACATAGAACAACAAGTGATTGCACAAAGGGTTAATTATGCTCGAACATGATGTGATTATAGTGGGTGGCGGATTAGCCGGATGTCGTGCTGCGGTGGAAATTGCCCGTACTGACCCTAGTTTAAATGTGGCTCTGGTGGCTAAAACTCACCCGATACGTTCCCACTCGGTAGCAGCTCAAGGGGGAATGGCGGCCTCACTCAAAAATGTTGATTCAGGAGATAGTTGGGAAGCACACGCTTTTGATACTGTCAAGGGGTCTGACTATTTAGCAGACCAGGACGCGGTAGCAATTCTCGCCCAAGAAGCGCCAGATGTGGTGATTGACTTGGAACACATGGGTGTTTTGTTCTCGCGGTTACCTGATGGTCGGATTGCTCAACGGGCTTTTGGCGGACATTCCCATAATCGCACTTGTTACGCTGCAGATAAAACTGGTCACGCGATTCTCCATGAGTTGGTGAACAATTTGCGGCGTTATGGTGTGCAAGTTTATCAAGAGTGGTATGTGATGCGCCTGATTTTAGAATCAGGTGAGGTCAAGGGTGTGGTGATGTTTCACTTGCTCGATGGACATATAGAAGTATTACGAGCTAAGGCGGTAATGTTTGCGACTGGTGGTTATGGTCGCGTTTATAATACCACTTCTAATGATTATGCTTCTACGGGTGACGGTTTGGCTATGACTGCTTTGGCTGGGTTACCTTTGGAAGATATGGAATTTGTGCAATTTCATCCCACTGGTTTGTATCCGGTCGGGGTACTGATTTCTGAAGCTGTGCGGGGAGAAGGGGCTTATTTGATTAATAGTGATGGCGATCGCTTTATGAAAAATTACGCACCTAGTCGCATGGAACTAGCCCCCCGTGATATTACCTCGCGGGCGATCGCCTATGAAATTCGCGCTGGTCGTGGTATTCATCCTGATGGTAGTGCGGGTGGTCCGTTTGTTTATCTTGACCTGCGACACATGGGTAAAGAAAAAATTATGAGTCGTGTCCCCTTCTGTTGGGAAGAAGCACACCGTTTAGTAGGTGTGGATGCTGTAACTCAACCTATACCCATTCGTCCCACTAATCACTATTGTATGGGTGGTATCCCTGTGAATACAGATGGTCAAGTCCGCAGCAGTGGTGATCATTTAGTAGAAGGATTTTTTGCTGCTGGTGAAACGGCTTGTGTATCGGTTCATGGTGCTAACCGTCTGGGTAGTAACTCGCTGCTAGAATGTGTAGTTTATGGTAAGCGTACCGGGGCGGCGATCGCTGAATATGTGCAGAAACGGCGGTTACCCAATGTAGATGAGCAAAGTTACATTCAACAAGCTCAGGAAGAAATACAAACCTTAATAGAACAACCAGGAAAATATCGAATTAACCAAGTGCGTCAGGCTTTCCAGGATTGCATGACTGAGCATTGTGGTGTGTTTCGCACCGCCGAATTAATGGGGGACGGTTGGGATAAAATAACACAATTGCAACAGCAATATTCTGAGATTTATTTAGATGATCAGGGTACTTGCTGGAATACAGAACTAGTAGAAGCCTTAGAACTAAAAAGTTTAATAGTAGTAGGAAAAACAATTTTAGCCTCAGCTATGAATCGCCAAGAAAGTCGCGGTGCACATTTCCGTGAAGACTATCCCCAGCGGGATGATGTCAACTTTCTGCAACACACCATGGCTTATTATTCTCCATCGGGTATTGATATTCAATATCGCCCAGTGGTGATTAATATGTTTGAGCCAAAGGAGCGCAAATATTAGAGGATGTTTGATAAGTCATGATTAGTGTATCGAATATTCTTTGACCCCACCCTAACCCTCCCCTTGTAAGGCTATTCATTACCCACATTTTTCTTAACAATCTTGAAACATTTATGTGGCAACGGTTTCAAGGCTTGAAATTTTCCCTACTCTTGACAAAATGTACCTTATTCTTCTTGATAAAACCCTTATTTTATTGAGAATCATCAACGGAGGATTAAGGTTTGGGGGTTTGCGAGCGATCGATCTCACGAATGTTAAGAAAGATCCGGGTAATGGATAGCCTTGTAAGGGGAGGGGACTGGATTTTATTGTTTTTTGTGTGTTCCCCAATCCTTCCCAATCCTTCGGTGTGTTCGGTGTGTTCGGTGTGTTCCCTAATATAAAAATTACCTGTTTAATACTTGACAAACATCCTCTTAGGAAGTTTTCGTACTCGAAACCTCATTACTAATTTGACAAAACCTGGTAAAAGACCTTTTGAGGTTAAGCTCCCCCGGTTCAGAAAACTGGGGAGTGTGAATACTAAATTGTAGTAATATTAATAAATAAATAGTTATTGTACTATTAATAGTTTATTGTTCTCTAGTCACCGTTGATCTGGGAATATTCACGCTGATCACCTCAAACTAATGGGAAGCATACACCGCTATCATATTCACTCTTAAACCGCTCCTTGTCACAAGAGGGAGTATTCACAGTTCACAGTCCCGCCAAGATCCAAACAAAATTTATGGCAAAAAAATTTCTTCCCTATGCACTAGCATCAATTGTTGGTGCTGCACTTGCTAGCATAACGGTTTTACAAACCAGTCCTCTCCAAGCCCAAACTCAATGTCCCGAGGTAACTAGACCAGAAATTGCCCAACTGTTTGACCGATGGAACGGGTCTTTACAGACAGGTGACCCAAATAAAGTCACTCTCAACTATGCGAGAAATGCCATTTTGTTGCCTACAGTTTCCAACCAAGTGCGACGAAATCATAAAGAAATTCAGGACTATTTTGTAACTTTCTTACAAAAGCAGCCCGTAGGCACAATTAATTACCGCAGTATTCGCCTGTATTGTGGTGTAGCTATTGATTCAGGACTATATACCTTTAGACTTACCAGTAATGGTCAGACTCAGGAAGTTCCAGCCAGATACACCTTTGTCTATAATAAAGTCGGCAATCAATGGCTCATAGCAGAACATCACTCTTCAGCTATGCCAGAACCAGTTAGCAGTGCTCAATAGTCGCTATTGACTCTCAAAAACTGGAGTTAAGCAAGAATAAATATTCCTTGACTCCCATCATGAATAGGTGTATAATTAAGTCCATACAGAAGGGGAGTAGCTTTAAAATAAAGTCACTTAGAATAAAGTCACTTTATTTTAAACATCTGAGTCAACATACTGGTGATGAACCTGGTTCAGATAACAAATGATAATATGATAAGTATTTGATTTGGCAGCGAGACCTTCACTGAGTTTACACAAAAAATTGTGTGTAGCTCTCAGTGAAGTTTTGCCACTCTCATTGAAGCTCCACACAGGTAAAAAATCCTTCAGGAGTTAAAGAGAGTGTTAACAGCATTTACAGCAGGTTTGTTACTAATTACAGTTTCTGAGTTAGGGGATAAAACATTTTTTATAGGCGTAATTTTAGCGATGAAATACTCGCGTAAGCTGGTATTAATCGGTGTAGGGGGTGCACTAGCCGCCATGACAATTTTGTCTGTCATATTCGGGAGGTTTGTATCTTTCTTACCAGAAATTTACCTCAAGTATGCGGAAATACTATTATTTCTAGGATTCGGGATCAAACTGCTCTATGAAGCTAGTAAAATGCCTGACTCAGGCTCGGAGATAGAAGTAATCAATGAGGCCAAAGAGGCAGTATATAAGGCAGATTTACAAAGAAAGTCAAAAAGCCCCTTAGCAATTTTCATAGAAGCCTTCACCCTGACATTTATAGCAGAATGGGGCGATCGCACCCAAATAGCCACAATTGCCCTAGCAGCCAGATATAACCCTGTGGGAGTAGCTGCGGGTGCAGTGTTAGGGCATATAATTTGCACTGCGATCGCCGTGATTGGAGGTAAACTGATTGCCGGACGTATTTCGGAACGTCAACTCACTTTTACTGGCGGATGTCTATTTCTGATTTTTGGCATCCTGGCTGCTATCAGAGTGTAATTTATCACTGTAAATAATGTAGTTACTCTCCTGGTTTTGTGGGCGATGGAGTAGGCGCAGAAGTGGGGGGAGCGATAGCCCTATTAACTTGGTCTTTGTACTGAGCAGGTGCTAAAGCCAGGGCGTTATCAAATAAAGGTTGAGCTTCATCTGGTTTACCCTGTTCTCTGAGGAGCAATGCTTTTGCTAAAACGGGACGAAAATCTTGAGGATCATTCTTAATTGCTTGCTCATAGATAGAGGTAGCTTCCCCATAGCGTTTCTGGGAAACGTGAACAGTACCTAATAGAACCTGTACAGCTCCCCTATCCAAACTTCCCGTTTGGGTTGTCTTTCCAGAAAGAGTGTCTTCGAGCAAACTCACAGCCTCATCAGGACGTTGCTGTTTGAGCAACAGAGCCACCAAACCCCGTAAAGCGTTCAACTCACCGGGGTTAGTGGTTAAAACTGAGCGGTAAGCTTGGGCTGATCCTTCCTGGTCGCCCATTTGCTGCTTGGCTTCGGCTAATAGCACCCCATATTGAGACCGTTCTGGATTAAGTTGAGTGAGTTTTTCTAGAGGTTCAATGACTGCTTTAATATCACCTTGATTTAAAGCCAGAAGTTGTAGCCTCACCTGCAATAAACCATTGAGCGCAGTTTGATTTTCTGGCTCCCGTTGTAAAACCAACTCATAACTTTTTGCTTGGTCTTGCAACTGTGATAATTGCTCAGATGAGGCTGTGCTGACAGGGGTATTTTCAGTTGAGGGCGGGGGATTTTTCAAGGATCCAATAATCGGAATTAGGGAAGCACCTAGAAAGGAAATAGTTCCCAAGGCTAAAACAATCTTAATTTTCCAAGTATTGCGCGGTTGAGACACGGTTTAGTTTTACTCCAAGATTCAAACGACATGATCATTTACATAAATCACAAGGCGAAAAATTTCCAAAAGCTTGCGGAATACCGCCAATGGCCTGTGAATTTTATAACAATTAACTATTCACATTGCTAAAAAAAGTGATGACTTTAGGAGGATCCGTCAGAAATTTACTTATGATATGCTTCCCAAACCAGTGTAAAGGCTCCCAGTTATATTTGTGTTAATACATTAATGTAGCTTCCTTCCCATTGTATGGCTCGCCCTGGTGTAGGTTTGTGAACAGCTAATATATTTTCATTAACCGCACAAACCCTGTTTTTAGTTGCCTTCGTTAAATCCCATAATTGGGATGTGTCTCCGCCGCAAGGAGTTTTTATGAATTCCCACCTGATGCCCTCACCTGAATCTTCTAACATTTCTACCAACCATCAAGCTGCTAATGGTCATACAGTAGCAGTCCAGGACTCTGACCTGGAAAATTCCCACTTTCAGCCTAGTGACACCAGCTCAAATGAAACTGAGTTTCATCGGGTGCAACCAATTCCACCACCCAGTGAAACAATGCAATACCGAGCCATCGGGTTAGTCCGGGGTCGTTACCTTGCTAGCAGCGAACAATTTACTCAAGGTGCCCTGATAACCACAGATGGCGTGCAACTCAACGCTGTTCTCCTGGGACGGATTATGAGCTTAGTCAAAAATCACCTAGATTTAGAGAAAGATCATTTGTGGGTAGTTTACCCACGCACCCGCCAAGAAAACGACACCTTACACCTGCAAATTGTGGGGGTTTGGGATCCAGAAAATTTGGCTAAACAGCCCACAGAACAGGACAAGCAAGATTCCGTCATCCAAGATTTACACAAAACCGATGATGAGCTACCCAACAACCAAGAAGAATCTACAAGTGAAGTGCTATCTTCCTCCGAAATGGCTGATGGTACTTTTTCCGTGCGTGGTGAGGTAGTTTACCAGTCTTTTGACGCTAAAAGTTTAGTGGTCAAAATTAAGCAAGCTCCCCGGAAAACTGGTGATAAACCCAAATATTTTAAGTTGAAACTGCGGGGTGTGTTGACCACCAAAGCTGTGAGCAAGTTCTGGGACTTTCAAGCCAAGCGGGAAGGTGACGTATTGGTACTAGAAAAAGCTAAGGCGATCGCGGATCTACCCAAAAAACGCAAACCGCCCTTTAAAGGTAGTCCCCGTGCTGGTGGTGGTGCGAGAAAGCCATTTCCCCGCAGACGTAATGGGGAAACCCCAAAACCAATCAAGAAAACAGCCGGCGAACCATTGGCGGTATCTAAACCGATACCGAAAGCGCCTGCTCCTAAGCCCATTAAACGGGCGAAACAAGTTCAGGAGTGATATTCTAGGATTTTCATGTCAAGTAAATTTGGCAATTTGCTGATATCTCCTGGTTAAAAACTCTTACTCATAAGTATCACGAGTCGTAAAGACGGGGAAAGGGGGGAAGATGATCACTTCCCCATTCCCCATGCTAAAAATCTGTCCAGCGATCTTGGGGTAAAAATGATCTGTCCATAGGAATTTGAGCCACTGGTTCTGTGAGGGTAAAAGTACCTGCACCAATCCATGCTTTTAATTCCGTGGCGATCGCCCTAGAAAATAATATACTAGCTAGGGGAGCAACCCTGACATTTTTACCATCAATGGTGATCCGCCCTGACTTGAGTTGGGCGTAACTCACCAGTCCAAAGGTAGGACGGACTCGCCGAGGAATGGAAAAATCCACGATGGGCGCTACTAAGTCTTTATCCTGGACGGCACAATATTTAACTACCTCTTCATTTAATACCGGGAGGGGGACACCTACACCCAACATTAATGAAGGACCATAGCTTTTAAAGTAACAACCCCGTACCCACTGGGGATTCATTTGTTTAGCATCACCGATTAAGGCTACAGTAGCAGCAGGTCCAATGGGTGTATGATTGGGTAGGCGTTTTTGTAAGGGGAAGTGTTGAGTTCCTTCCCATGCAACATAGCCAATACCACCAGCTAAGAATATCCTGGTACCAATGCCCACTAGTTGTAAATCTGGGTCGTTGAGTAAGGGGGAAATTGCACCGGGGTTAGAGTAAACCGCATTTCCTAAACTCGGTTGTAAAGGACCTAGATAAGTAAATAGTGGGCGATCGCCCCCATTAACGCCAACAATAAAGTTTTGGTAAAGATTGCGCGGATTGAATAAATAGAACTGATTGATGGTGTCACGGGTAATGGTAGTTTCAAAGCTCGCCCTGGGGTAACAATCTGTTACTTGTCCCAAGGCTCTGATCTGTACAGGTTTCCCAGCGATCAAATTTTCTATCACATGGCCCCCGCCATGTTCTCGGACTTCTTCCCCATCCATGGTATCTACGGGACAACTTGCACCCAAGTATAAATCTACTGCCCCAAACCCTGCGTAGGCTGGTACGCCATCTATCCAACAGCGGCGAATTTTAATCGGGGGGTCAGTTTGTCCCAGGTTAATAATCGCACCACTGGACTCCATCGGCTCAAATGTACCCGTGGTAATGACATCAACTTCTTTGGCTACTTGAGTGATACCAACTTCAGCAACTCGTGCTTTTAGTTCTTCTACAGTCAATACTACTGCAAGTTGGCGGCTGATTTTGTCGTTAATTTCGGCTATTGTTCGCATTTTTGAGCCAATTATACCCTAAGATTGATAAAGTAACTCGGCTTGTTCTAACACTGTGGCGATGGCTTTTGCTTGTTTGTCTGGTGGATAACCATACTTTTTGAGTAATCTTTTAATCTTTACTCGTAAATTAGCCTGCACATTTTCCTTAACTGTCCAATCAATGGTTAAATTAGCACGAATGGCTTTAACTAAATCCCGGGCGATCGCTTTGAGGGTATGGTCCCCTAAAATCATCACCGCACTGTCATTGACTTCCAACGCATCATAAAAAGCTATTTCATCTTCTGTTAATCCTAAGTCTTGACCCTGTTTTTGTGCATCCTTCATGGCTTTTGCTAGTAAAATCAGTTCATGGATGACTTGGGCGGTTTCAATGGCACGATTTTGATATTTTTTGATGGTATTTTCTAACATTTCTCGGAAAGAACCAGATTTAATCAGATTTTTACGAGCAGTGATTTTGATTTCCTCATTAATTAATTTTTGTAATGTTTCTACCGCCAGGTTTTTGTGGGGTAAACCCCGCACTTCTTCGAGGAATTCATCGGATAAAATGCTGATATTTGGTTGATTTAACCCAGTAAATGTGAAAATATCTATTACCTGGTTACTGGCGATCGCTTTGGAGACAATTTGACGCACCGCCGCATCTATATCTTCTGGAGTTTTACCCTTAACTGTGGTATACTTAACCATAGATGCTTTAATAGCTTGGAAAAATCCCACCTCATCCCAAATTGCGATCGCCTCATCCGTACTGCTCACCAAAGCAAAGGCTTTAGATAACTCACTCACAGCCTTAATGTAACCTTGTTTACCCTCTTCCAACCCCAGAATATGATTCAGGGCGGCGGGAATCATCGATACTCGTTCTGTGGGTTTACCTGTAAAGAACTTCTGGTAATCAAAACCCTCATATAGCAATCCTATTTGATTTGCAAATAAACAGTATAATTATACTACTATGGTGAGTACAGGTTAGAAAGCTTACAAAAATGAAAAATTTTTTACTATAGCCGTAGCCAGATTAATTAGGACGCTGCTTGCTTGAGAACGATTTCCATTGCATCACGTAAATTATCCGATGTGGATAAAATCTTGCGAACCCTATTTTTCAAAGTTGCCCAACACTTTTCAATCCGATTGAGATCAGGTGAATAAGGAGGTAGGTAAACTAACTGACACCCTGCGTCTTCAATCAATTGAGCAATTCGACCACCACGATGAAATGTAGCGTTATCGACAATCACCCACTCACCGGGACGTAGCATCGGAATCAAACAAGTTTCTAGCCAGGTCTCAAACACTGTACGATTACACGACCCCTCGACCGTAAATGGCGCAATTATTTGCCAGTCTCGATAGCCAGCAATCATGTTAATACGACCCTTACGACAACCTGATTTGAGGTCGTAAAAGCGTTCTCCAACAGGGGAGTATCCGTAACCGTAATTATCGCGTTCATCCATGCCAGACTCATCAACATATACTAGGTGGGGCGCTTTAGGGTTTTTCAGTTGCGTCAAAAAGGCTGCCCGTTTAGTTTCATCTCGTTGACTATACCCATATGTTTTTTTTTACGTGTATGTCCAATCTTTCGCAATGCCCTGGAAATTGTGCGTTGGCTAATTTCTCCCTCCCATAGCTGTGCCATTTCACTTTGGGTTTTATCCCCTTGCTCTTTGACAAATGTGCGAAACTTCTCCCAATCCCTAATTTTGCCCTTCTGCGGCGATGCTTTCCTCTGTTTGGGTTTGACATCACCCGTTTCGGCTTGACGCTGACACCACAAGTTAATTGTGTTGCGACTGATATTGAACAGAAGGCTTGCCTCACACTTCTTGAGACCGTCCAACTTGATCGCTTGCATAACCTTTTGCCGGAAATCATCACTATAGGGTTTAGCCATTGAACTGGGATAGATGCTATGTCGGAACTCTTATAGTT
This sequence comes from Anabaenopsis sp. FSS-46, assembly GCF_029891665.1. NCBI lineage: Bacteria > Bacillati > Cyanobacteriota > Cyanophyceae > Nostocales > Nodulariaceae > Anabaenopsis > Anabaenopsis sp. FSS-46. The sequence goes on from NZ_JANQDG010000132.1 coordinate 50,506, forward strand.
TACGTCCTAATCTTGATGGCTACGGCTATATTATTAAATGGGAGCGCAAAGTTAAAAATAAAGGTAATGCTGTTTATTCGATTTAGCTGCACAACAGCTTAACACCCAGTCGGATTTATCCGACTTGAGCTATTAGACAGGGGTTTGTAACCCCTGGCTTCCGGTGGTCGTAGCTTTTAAAGCCTGACCCATCAACCGTCAACCGTCAACAGTCAACCGTCAACCGTCAACAGTTACTTATTTACCCCAGCAACTCAGAGATAAAAGCATTAATTTCGGCTCCTGTATTTCTCTGTCCTGTGAGTTCACTGGTAAACAGATTAAAGGTAGTTTGCAGAATGGCATTGACGTTAGGGTTATTCTTAAGTAACAATCCTTGACGAATTAAGAAAATATCCCCCCCAGTCACTTGCTCATTACCATCAACGTCAAAGGCTAATCTGTTGACCCCATTGGCGATCGCACTCCTCAAAGCTGCACCGGTGGTATTTGTAGCTCCCACGGTTTCAGTGCTAAACAGATTAAAGGAACTTTGCAGAATCGCATTAACGTTAGGATTATTGCGTAACAGCAGATATTGGTCAATGAACAATAAATCAGCACCAGTCACTCTACCGTTACCATCAATATCCGCAGCAAGTCCACTGACTGTTACAGAAGGTACTCCCAATACATCTATATTCGGGTTACTACTGCTACCAGCAAAGTTAACTGTACTTTCCCCATCAAACCCAGCAGTGGTGGTAAAGGGAATATTCACAAAGACATTATCACTGTCAGTGGATTGAAGAGGGCTGATAATAAACGTCAATTCCTTATCAGTGTTAGGGTCATTATCACCATTTTCCGTGTCATCAATGATAATTTTATCCCCGACTATAGTCCCCACAGAACTGGAAAGATTAATATCTGTTGTATTAATATTCAGTTCTGAACTGTCAAAGTAAATTGACAATCCTACAGAGGATATCTGCGTATCATTAAAGTTATTAACACGATATTTTAAGGTGATCTCTCCCCCTGCGGGTGTAACCTTGCTAGTTTGAGGAGCGATCGCCAGTTGACCGGGATTTGCTAACAAGTCATCATTAACAATTGTCCCGGTAGCAGTGGCAGTTGTAATGGTAGCGTTACTGGGGTTAGATAGGCTAACAGTAAAGGTTTCCTCTGGTTCTACTACCGTATCACCACTGACATTGACTGTAATTATTTGAGATATTTCCCCTGCTGTAAAGGTGACTGTACCTGATGGGAAGGCTCCCCCAAAGTCGGCGGCGTTGGCGGGGTTGGTTCCTGTACCTGTAACCGCCCAATTAGCAGTGCTTGTACCTGTGGTGTCCCCTGTGCGGGTAACTGTGAAGGTGAAGGGGGTGGTTCCGCTGTTTCCTTCTAACCTGATAGCGTTTAATGGGGCGATCGCTAGGCTAGCATCATCATTGAGAATTGTCCCGGTAGCAGTAGCAGTGCTCAGGGTAGCGTTACTGGGGTTAAATAAGGTGACGGTAAAGGTCTCATCTGGTTCAACTACCGTATCACCTTGTACATTCACCGTAATTACTTGGGATGTTTCCCCAGCTGCAAAGGTGACAGTACCCGTGGGAAGGTTTCCGCCAAAGTCGGCGGCGTTGGCGGGGTTTTCTCCTGTACCTGTTACCGCCCAGTTAGCACTACTTGTACCTGTGGTGTCCCCTGTGCGGGTCACTGTGAAGGTAAAGGGGGTAGTACCTTCGTTACCTTCTGATTGTGTAGCATTGGTGGGGGAAATACTCAAGGTAGTTGGTGTTGATTGAGGAACAACCTTTAAAGTTAGTTTGTCACTATACAATTCAGGTAAAAACGCCAAAGACGAATTAATTTGTAAGCCAGTAAAATCTAGTTCGGAACCTGCGCCTAAACTGTTGAAGGTCAATATATCAAAGGTACTGCCAATACTGGGAGTAAATCCATCCAGTAGACTAATATTTAAAGTTCCCTCAAAAGTGGCAGTCCCATTGATATGAACCTGATCAAAATTGATTCCCGGAGTATTCCCGCCTAGTTCTATCTTAATACCAGCAGTATCTGTTTCCGTGTAGTTACTATTAATTGTTAAACGGCCAAATTCACTGTTACTTGCATGGCGGGGATTAAGTAAACCAGCATTTGTGACTGTAACGTCAATCCTGCCATTACCTTCTATGCTACCACCGTTAATCAGTAAGGGATTATTAAAGTTAACAGTTCCACCCTTGAGAATTAAATGAGCATTATTGTGGGTGTAATTATTGCTAAAATTCAGGGTTCCCGATTCAACATTCACTGTTCCGGTATTATTAAAGGTCACCCCAATGACCGCAGTATCTGCTGTAGTTTTGTTGAAAGTACCAGAGTTGTTAAAGGTTCCTATGCCACTAGTAACATTAAGAATTGATCCCTGTTGCAATTCATAGTTACCAGAGTTGTTGAGAATAGCTCTATCTCGTAAGTATAAATGACGATTTGAGGAGTGGTTTTCAATAATGCTGCCTGTATTATTGAGTTGGGCATTTACATACTTGAGATCACTGTTGCCGATGGTTAATGTACCACTATTAGTTATCACACCTGTAACACTAAGTGTGCCCCCATTCCAAGCACTGGTTGCAGGTAATGTCAAATCATTATCCGCTTGTAAAGTTCCACTATTAAGAGATAATCCCAGAGTATTGGCAATGGTTGTGCCTTGACTTAATGTGAATGTCCCACCACTGACACTTAGATTACCACTACCTTTAATTTCTGTATTATTTAGGGTATGGGAGCCGTTAACAGCAAGTGTCTGACTACGGGATATATCGAAGGTACCACCTGTGCTGGTTCCGCCTCCAGATAGGGTTAATGTTCCCGATTCAACATTCACTGTTCCGGTATTATTAAAGGTCACCCCAATGGACGCAGTATCTGCTGTAGTTTTCTTGAAAGTACCAGAGTTGTTAAAAGTTCCTATGCCACCAGTATCATTTTGCTAGAATATAATCTGCTCTTAAATTATTATTAGGACTTACGCATTGACAAAAAACATGATCTATGATGGCTAGATCATGCGATCGCTATTAAGATTAGCAAAAATATGCTCACGGACAACAGAAGTAAATAGATTCCTCTGTACTTCATACCAATTGCTAATTATATTTTCAGAGCGCATAAACTCCAATTTCACAAATGCTTGAAGTGAACAAAATATGTGAGTTTTGATTGCACAGGTATCTCTAACCATGAACCGACAAATTCCACATACTTGTTTTATGGCTCGATGAAATGTTTCAATACCCCAATGGCTATCATGAATTGTGATGAAGGTACTTCTGGTTATGTCTTTGATTTTCTCCTCATCTGGCAGATATAAAATATAATGTCTAGAGTCTTGCTTTTTAAAGTCTTTCCTAAACAATTTTATAAATCCAAATTCTTTCAGATGTGTCCTTAATCCTTCTTCGGGAATAGCCAGAGTGCTTACTTGACAATACTTGTGTGGCTCATTTGAAACAGTTCTATTTTTTTCAATTCCGAATAGGAAACCCAATTTCTGGTTTTTTAGAAATTTCAAGTTTTCTACTCCAGAATACCAACTATCTCCTGTTACCATTCTGGGTTTGACTCCCCAGCTTATTATTTCATTTACCATTTCTCTAAAATAATCGTTTTTTGTTTTTCCCTCCTTTTTATCATATATTCTATAATTTATAGGCACTGAATTACCATGAATATCACTGTAATATAGAGTGATTAAATTTAAGCCAATAATTGTTTTATGGGCTTTCCCTGACCAAAAATAACTGATTAATTCCGCATTTTTAGGAACGCTGTAAATCTTTTCTATGACTGTATCGTCTACGCTTAATATCCCTCCTTCCAGGTTGATAATTTTCTCTATTATGCTGAATAAATCTTTGGGTTCGTATCTCTCTCTCAATAAAAAGCGGTTTACACTATCATGTGAAACATCTCCCAATATCTCCGCTAACCTACTGCACCCTCCATACTTTGGCTCTGACAGCAAAAATAAGGTGTAGATGTCTAGATTGCATTGTGCTGTCGAGGGTTTAGTAATTTCTCTCATTCTCCCATACCCATTACTAGACGACCCTTATTTATCAATGCACTATTTTGTTATTCTGTCAATGCGTAAGTCCTA
>NZ_JANQDG010000133.1:0-6245 GCF_029891665.1 Anabaenopsis sp. FSS-46
ATTTAAATGGGGCGTACAACATATTAAGAAAAGCAGTCCTGAACGCTTTTGCAGACGGGATAGAGGGGTTAGGAGTAACTCCAATCAGGTTTACCCCTGGTAAAGTGACTTTGTAGATTTGTCTATAATTTCACAAACTCTGTGTGAAAACATGACTTCCCAAACCTGAAGCCTTTGCTATATTTGTCCCACCATTTAAACTAGCTCAAATCTTTATGAATGTTCGCGAAACTGATACCAAACCAGCCACTACCTCATCAAAAGGATGGAGCAGTTGGCAAGAAAATTTAACTCTCATAGCCATCGCCCTATGTTTAGCAGTGCTAATCAGAATATTTATCGCCGAACCCCGCTATATACCATCAGACTCCATGGTACCTACCTTACATACAGGCGATCGCTTAGTAGTAGAAAAACTCTCATACCGTTTTCACCCCCCCACCAGGGGAGATATTATCGTTTTTCAGCCCCCAGCCGAACTACAACGCCGGGGATATCCCCAAGACCAAGCCTTTATTAAGCGGATCATTGGTATCCCTGGTAAAATCCTCAAAGTCAGTAACGGTCAAGTTTACCTCGACAGTCAACCCTTAAAAGAAGACTACATTGCCGAACCCGCAAATCAGCCATTTCCCCCCGTACAAATTCCACAAGATCAATATTTTGTCATGGGAGATAACCGTAACGATAGTAACGACTCTCGCTACTGGGGTTTTTTACCCAGACAAAATATCATCGGTCGCGCAGCATTTCGCTTTTGGCCTCTTGATCGCATAGGCTTGATTTGAGTCCTTTTTCACATCAAGGCTGAGAAGAAATTTCATACATTCTATGACTATTGCGGTACTTAATTTTCTCCACTAAACTACCTGCGGCAAAAGTCTTTTCTAATGAACTGGGATTTTCTAGATTAAATACTGGCATATCTTGCCAACAATGGGGGCAAAACCAAGCCAAACCCCAAGGGCGTATATGCCCTAACAGTAATCCGGAACAACAAGGACAGTAATTCATAATTTTCTCCAATTTCATTGTCAAGAAAATATTGATTTACGAAATAAATTGATACTTCATGGCAGATTCCTATATATCAATTCTAATTAGGAATTATGATCGCGTCTTAATTCAACTTATATTCAGCAATCTTTCAGAATATTTCGACTTAAAATTACACTATTCTTGACTGAACTTAATTTTAATTGCTGAGTTAATGACCAGTAGAGTTTTGGGAGGTGAGCGGGCATTTTGCCCGCTATAATAGTAGAAAATCAGGGATATGTTTTGATTTGACTCACATGATGTTACGGTGTAGGATGCCTGCTTGATTGACAGATACCCGTCTACCTTGCGGTTTCTTGGTCTTACTCCGCCTCGATTCGGCAATAACGGCGTTCCCACTGCCATTGTTTGGCAATATCGGAACTCCTTGACTCAGGGTCATACTTCACACCACCCCATACTCAAACAGCTTCTGTATTCTTCTCGCCAGTACGAATACGTATAACTTCATCCACCGGAGAGATAAAAATCTTACCATCACCGATTTCGCCTGTACGGGCGGCGGCAATAATTTTATCGACAACCATATCAACCTGGTTATCCTCAATCACAATTTCTACTTTCAGTTTTTGCAGAAACTCAACAGTGTATTCAGAACCGCGATACCTTTCTGTTTGCCCCTTTTGCCTTCCAAATCCCCGGACTTCAGAAACTGTCATACCCACAACTCCAGCATTAACTAAGGCAATTTTCACCTCGTCAAGCTTAAATGGGCGAATAATGGCTTCTACTTTTTTCATGATCTTCACTCCTAACTTCTAATAGGTTTGTTTATCTATCTAAGCAGATATAAGTCAACCACTTTTACCATTACCGCTAAATTTCAAAAATATGTAAAAATTGCCACTTTTTTTTAAACTGTGTACCCCCTACCTAGTTGTCACTCGGAGTTGTGGAAGTGTAAACTAGGGGTTTTGAGCTTCAAACACAAGAGGCACAATCAAATATGCCGCTCCAAATGCGGTGAGCATCAACAATACAATATTCATAGCTAACCACCAGCTACTCAATTCTTTGACTTTTTTCTCCATGGGGGGATAATGGTTGACTGGTTGCTCTTCTATATACAATGTTTGTGGTATCTGGTAATTGATTTCTACAGGTGTGGACAACTCAGGGTGATGGCTGGTTTGGTTAACCACGGGTGCTGGACTGCTTGCTTCAGCAGTGGCACGAGTAGCTTGGGGATGACTCGGATTAAAACCAGTATTAACATAATTTTGTAGGTGCGAAAAAGACTGAACTACTTTGGTAATTTCTTGGCGTAGTAATTGATTTTCTCGCTCTAGTTGGTGATTTTGACTGGTGATGGTCTCTAATTTTACTTGTGTTAACTGTAACTCCGTTGCTAATTGCCGATATACATACAGTGGTACAGAGGTAGGGTAATTTTGAGATGTTGGCGGTTTTGCTGGATGTCCCTGCACTGAAGTTGGGGTTGTTTGCATAAATAAATAGGTGGGTATCAAAAATTAAGTTATAGATGGTACAGATATGCTATCAAACTGTAACAGTGGGAAAAAATGTCCTACTGGTCCTTGACCTTGGCCGATATCTAAGGCATAAGTCAGGGCATTAGTAACATACTCCTTGGCCTGTTGTACGGATGTCCACAAATCATTACCCAGGGCTAGGTTAGCGGCGATCGCTGCTGATAGTGTACAACCGGTACCGTGGGTATTTTTTGTCTCTACTTGTTTTGTGATCAAGGTTGCCAGTTTTTCCCCATCAAACCAGATATCAACACCACGACAGTTACCCGTCATTGCGCCACCCTTGACTAAAACGGCTTTTACCCTGAGATTGCGGTGTATGACCTGAGCAGCCGCCCGCATATCATCTAAAGTATTGATGGGTAAACCACTTAATATCTGCGCTTCGTAGCGATTTGGTGTGACAATGGTAGCTTGAGGTAACAAGCTATGACCCAGAGTCTGCACCGCATCATCATCAATGAGTTGCGCCCCTGTGCGTGATACCATAACCGGATCAACTACTAAGTTATTAATTTGTAATGCTTCCACTGTCTGGGCTACAGCAGAGATGATTTCTTGGTTGAGTAACATTCCGGTTTTTGCAGCTTGTACGCCAATATCACCGACCACTGCTTGAATTTGCTCTATCACCGCCTCGGTGGGTATAGCATCAACCCGCGCTACCCCTAGGGTATTTTGGGCTGTGACACAGGTAATGGCGCTCGTACCGTGGACACGGTGAAAAGCAAAAGTACGTAAATCAGCTTGAATACCCGCACCGCCACCGCTATCTGAACCAGCAATGGTTAAAGCTATGGGTACTCTGTTAGTTATTTGAGTGTTCATGGAAAATTTGGGTAAAGATTCGGTGGGTTATTACTGATGTGGTTGTGTATTTAAATCTTCCCATACTCCCTGTAAATACTTCACCCAATTTGCAGCTAGAGGGATTTCTGTAAATGGAATGCGTACCGACTGAGATTCAGACAAGATCAATTCTAACTGAATGACTCGACCTTTTTGGGGATAGTTTTCTAATTGTACTAGTTTGTCATCTACTAAAAGACGTATATCTTTAACATCCAGCAAAGAAAAAGTTTCTAATTTAATTGGACCTTGGGGACTGGGTTTACCCCAGGTGATATTGTTCTCCTTCAGACCTATAACCGCGTAAATATCATATTTGGATTTCTCAAATTGCTCAGACCAAAGGCGATATGATTCCACCTTCTGGTATTCCTTTGAGCCTTGCCAAGCTAACCAGAAAAACACAACTAGCAAGGGTAACCATAACAGACCACGTTCCATTGTTTAAACAGTCCTCAATCGTAAAAATTGTTCAAAGTCCACCAACCAGCTATGCAGATAAGTTATGGTAGTGAGCAAACTGGCAAAAAGCGGTGATCAGTTAATATGAAAAGACTTATATTATTATGCTTGTTTGTCATCGGGCTGGGGGCGGCTGTTTTCGGGTTCCTGAATTTTCATGGTTTAGCAGCTAAAGGCGAATTTGAGACTATTGTGTTAGATTTTCGCCAAGATATCCCCTCGGAAGTATTACAGCAGAACTTACAAGCGATCGCTCAAGAGTACAATGTCACACCCCGATTAGACAATCAATTCTCAGGGTCGGATAATGTGTATATTATTGAAGGCGATCGCCAGCGACTAAAAAAGCTGAAAAAATCTCCCTTCGCCCAATTTACACAATTAATCGAGCCAAATTACATCTATAGAACGATTCCCTTACCACAGTCGGCAAAGTTTGACGGGATTTTACCATCTGTAGACGAGGTAAATCCTACACTAACAGGTCCGAATGACCAATATTACAGCAAACAGTGGAATCTACACAAGATCGGCATAGAAGGCGCATGGAGTCAAACCAAGGGGAGCGGCGTGACAGTAGCTGTAATTGACACTGGTATAACTCCTGTGCGTGACCTGGTAGATACGAAATTTGTTAAGGGTTATGATTTTGTGAGCGATCGCGAAGAAGCCACAGATGACAATGGACACGGTACTCACGTTGCTGGTACTATTGCCCAAACCACCAACAATAAATATGGTGTAGCCGGCATTGCCTACGAAGCCAATCTGATGCCACTAAAAGTACTCAGTGCCTATGGTGGCGGCACAGTGGCCGATATTGCCGAAGCAATTAAATTCGCAGCTGATAACGGTGCGGATGTCATTAATATGAGTTTAGGCGGCGGTGGTGAAAGCCAACTGATGAAACAAGCCATTGAGTACGCCCATAAAAAAGGTGTAACCATTGTAGCCGCAGCCGGCAACGAAAACCAGAATGGGGCAAGTTATCCCGCACGTTACCCCCACGTTATTGGCGTAGCCGCATTCGGTCCAGACGGAGAAAAAGCCCCCTATTCTAACTTTGGCGCTGGCGTAGATATTTCTGCCCCCGGTGGGAGTGAATCCGGGACAATTCTTCAAGAAACCATCGATCCCGAACACAACAATCAAGGAGTATTTTTAGGACTCCAGGGAACAAGCATGGCTTCCCCCCACGTTGCAGGTGTCGCCGCATTAATTAAAGCTTCTGGAGTCACACAACCAGAGGAGGTGTTAAAAGTCCTCAAACAATCAGCAAGGGCGATCGAGGATGATAGCTTCAACTATTATGGCGCTGGACAACTGAATGCCGAAGCCGCAGTTAAACTAGCCACCCAAGGACAAATCAACTTGCAAGACTTCTTTAGGTGGTTACGAGACAACGGCTATCTCAATCCCGGTTTTTGGATTGATGGCGGTGCAGTAGCCCTAATACCAAAGCTGCTGATGGTCTTGGGTTCCTATCTCCTGGCTTGGTTTTTGCGAGTTTACTTCCCCTTCGCCTGGAGTTGGTCTTTATCCAGTGGCTTAATTGCTGGTAGTTCTGGTTTATTCTTCCTCAAAGGAATATATATCTTTGACCTCCCCCAATGGCCTTTCCGCCTCCTAGGTAGTTCCATCCCCGAACTAGGTAACACCCTACAAGGAACTAACCCCTTAAATCCCATCTTTGCTAGCGTCCTCATCCCCATAGTTTTAATAGCCTTATTCTTGGGACATCCTAGCTGGAAATGGTTCGCCATTGGTTCGAGTCTTGGCTACGCCGCCTTTTTAACAGTTAGCGCCATTTACGACCCAGGAGTTTGGGGCTTAGGAAGTAGCTATCTAGCGCGGACTTTCCTGGTTACCAATGCTTTACTCTGTTATGGACTAGCTCATTTAGCATTGAAAAGCGCTACTCAAACAGCATAATAGGACAATGGGGTATTTTTACCCCCGAACAAAACCCCACTCCCCACCCCCCTCCAATTTCTGAAACATGAGCATTACAGTTAAAGGTACTATTCAACGCCGAAATATTGGTACTGGCGCTTGGGCGTTAGTCACAGATGATGGTACGACTTACGAAATCCTCAAAAGTGCCGACAAAAACTTGCTCCAACCCGGACAAACAGTAACAGTTACAGGACAGGTGCGCCAAGACATCATGACCATAGCCATGATCGGTCCTGTCCTGGAAGTTAAATCATTTCAAGTTCCTTCGGAGTGAGGTGTTGCATCAAGAGTTTGTGAAATTATAGACAAATCTACAAAGTCACTTTACCAGGGGTAAACCTGATTGGAGTTACTCCTAACCCCTCTATCCCGTCTGCAAAAGCGTTCAGGACTGCTTTTCTTAATATGTTGTACGCCCCATTTAAA